>JANMNR010000561.1:0-2777 GCA_031368325.1 Pirellula sp. | reverse complement strand
GTTCATCCATAGCTGCTTCACGGAAACGAACAACCATGCTCCGGCGCTTTTTCAGATGAACACCGGAATGAGTCGCATGGGATTTCCGGGCGTCGGGTCGTGGGTAACGTATGGCCTGGGTAGCGAAAGCCAGAACTTGCCTGGCTACGTCGTGATGTGCGATACCAAGGGACGCGGACTCCCCAAGGGACACGCTACCAACTGGGGAGCCGGTTTCCTGCCAGGTGTGTACCAAGGCACGTTTCTCGCACCAAAGGGGGATCCGATTGCCAACTTGTCGCGATTGCCTCACATGTCGGCCAATGAACAGCGCAGACAACTGGACTTGATCGCGAGGCTCAACAAACAACATCAGGAACAGAGTCCGGCCGAAGCGGAATTGGCGGCCCGCATTGAGAGCTTCGAGTTGGCTTATCGAATGCAGACCGCGGCGCCAGAAGCATTCGACATTGAAAGCGAATCGGAGCAAGTTAAGAAGCTGTATGGTCTCGACAATAACAAATGCGCACACTTCGGCAAGCAAGCGTTGATGGCGCGTCGGTTGGTCGAACGAGGCACTCGGTTTGTGCAGATCTTTTCAGGAGGCATGGAAAACCAACTCTCCTGGGACGGCCATATCGATATCGAGGGAAATCATCGTCAGTTTGCCGAGGAGACCGATGTCCCGATTGCAGGCCTGCTTTCAGATCTCAAGCAACGAGGGTTGCTGGAAAGCACACTCGTGATTTGCGCTGGAGAGTTTGGGCGGTTGCCACTCGCTCAGAAAGGAGCGAAGCCAGGCCGAGACCACAACCCCAACGCCTTTACCGCTTGGTTTGCAGGCGGGGGAGTCAAGGGAGGAACCCACTACGGCGAATCCGATGAAATCGGCCATAAAGCCAGCGTGAATCGAGTCAGTATCAACGATTTGCACGCTACCATTCTGGCCCTACTCGGAATGGACCATACCAAGCTAACGTATTTCTTCAACGGCCGAAATTTCCGATTGACGGACGTTGCAGGCGAAGTCGTACGAGGGATCATAGGGTAATCCATCGATAATGCGTGAGTCTTAATGCAGTTCACGATCTATTCTATTTTGTTGATCACAGCTGTAGTGGCGCTGCTGCTGACGTTTGAATTGTACGGGTTCGCTACCGTAATGCTTGTTTTCCTATTGGGGCTCATTGCAAACTGCGTCTTCGTTAGGGTCTTTTTTGTGGCTCGATATCGATTTGCGAACTCGCTCGCACCGATACTCTACCCTCGTACGATTTGGATACTTCGATGGACTTGCGGACGAAAATGTACAGCGTTGGCACTACATAACTTTGGCGTAAACGCTTTCAATAAGGGTGAGATAGACAAGGCGTCGCGCGTCTTTGCAAAAGTGATAGAACTCGACAGCGACCAAAGTGCTTATTGGTCATGGCGTGGTGTGGCGAACTTCAATCTCGGAAACCTTGAACAAGCGATCCACGATTTTTCAGAAGCGATGTCAATCGATTCCAAAACGGATTCGACGATTGCATACTGCGGGTACGCTCGCTATGCACTTCAAGATTATGTAGGCGCAATTGAGGACTTCGAAAAAGTGCACTGCACTGGAAAAGAGCATTCAAACCTAGTGTTGTGTCGCGCTTACTCCTACGAGGAAATTGGACATTGGCACAAAGCCATCAGCGATTTTATGGTTGCGTATGATTTAGACCCCTCCAATCTTTTCGCAGGCATCGGTTTAGCTAGACTGCAAGCATGCTGCCCGGACCCGGCATTCCGAGATAGCAAGAAAGCAATAGAGAATGCGACGAACATGTGTATACGAAGTGATTGGAAAGTCTGGGAAGCGGTAAGTGTTTTGGGAGCTGCATTTGCGGAGAACGAGGATTTCGGCGAGGCCGTGAAATATGCCCAAATCGCAATAGAACTTGCGCCTGAATCAGAAAAGGCAGCGCGCGCTTTGCGGCTATCTCAATTTCAAAAAGGCATTCCGTTTCGGCTGACGGTTCGGGAAACCAGCGGCGTCACGACAGTACACGAATCTTGAGGTTTGTTGGATTCGCAGCGGATCGCAAAATTCGTTGCGTTGCCTTTTGTAAATCCTCCAGCTTGGCAAGTTAGATGTTCTCGGTCTATCGAAAACAATGAAAACAATGAAAACAATACAAAGATCTGCCTAACTCAATGCGTCACGCAAAACCTATTAAATCTATCTCCCCTTCTCCTCCACGGGAGGAGAAGGGGTCGGGGGATGAGGAGGTTTATCCTGTTTCGTTAGTCTCCTCAAGACTAAATCGATTTCTATCAGGACCCGTTGCGTATCGTTCTCGATTTCGTCACTGGTGAATCGCATCACTTCGACACCTTGTGCATTGAGCCATTGTGTTCGAACTCGATCTTTCTCGATTCCTTCGGGCGTAAAGTGTGGCAACCCATCGCATTCCAATGCAAGTTTCGCGTCCGGGCAATAAAAATCCAATATGTAATTCCCGAGTTTATGTTGGCGACGAAACTTGGCATGGCAACACTGTCGGTTACGAACGAGTTGCCACAACAAGCATTCTGCGGGCGTAGAGGCGCGGCGTAGGTGTTTAGAGAAATCATCTGGGGTTTGCCATTTCATAATCATGCTCCAGCCTCCTCATCCCCCGGCCCCTTTCTATGAGTACTGGGTTGTCAACACGGGGAAAATAGTTTTTGTTAAAATTGTTTTTGCTTGGACGGAGGATAGGGCTCTGCGGGGACGCAACCTGAGCGCCGATCCAAGGCTGGAAGCAATGGGGAGGGTATCGAGAGAT
>JANMNR010000545.1:0-7077 GCA_031368325.1 Pirellula sp. | reverse complement strand
GTCGCTAGCAAACAACCGTGCGTATCCTATTATCCAATTCTGAATGTCAGATCAAGTCCTAACTATTGCACTTTATGAATGGAGAAAAGAGTAATCGCTTTATCACCATCTTTAACAGGGTAATGGGTGATGCTCTTCCCGTCATATCGCCAAACTCCTTCCCCATAAGTCGCCATCCATAATGCACCGGTACTATCTACGGTGCTTGACATGATTCCTCGCAAAGACTGCATGTTTGGATCACTTGTGTCTTGGAGTTCATCCACTTTCCGAAACTTCATCACAGCCGAGGCACTTAAGTCGACATCGTATCGATGCAAAGTATTACAGAACCAGAACCTGCCCTCTTTGTCCTCGATAATCGAACGAGTACCAAACGAACCATTACGTAATTCATGCTCAGGTATCCAGGCAAAGGACTTCCCGTCAAAGCGACACGCGCCAAGGGTGGACGTGCCGAACCAGACATTGCCCTTGCGGTCTTTGAAAATGCTGTAAACGTCATACGGGCTGTACTTCGCATTGGGGAATTTGTCGCGTGGCATTTGCCGGTAATGCTCATCGCCGTCTTTGGTTTTGGGAAATTCCAGATGATGCAATAATGTGCCATCGTACCGATAAAGCGCGCCGGTATCCTGAGCACCCTGGAACCATAAGTCATCCGGTTGGAGTTTCCACTCGCCAGTCGCGGAATTACTTTTTGTAACGCCCAAAGTGGCAAAGGAGGTTCCATCGAATCTGCCGATGCCCTTGGCGGTATTGAAGTAAATGTTTCCTGATTTGTCTTGCTGAATTCCACCGAGTCCAAGCTTGTTGTCGCATAATCCGTCTTTCATCGTAAAGTTGACAAGGGCTTTCCCGTTGTAACGGTATACGCCTCGATCATGGCTTCCGAACCAATAGTCGTTATTCTTGGCTTGGAAAACGTGCCAAATCGCATTATCGAGTTCTGTAACGATCTCTCCTTTGGCAATAGGTGCCTTCTGATCGTTGTTGCCCGCTTTCGAGGCCGATTTTATCGGCTGGGTCGTGTCCTGCCCGACGGCGTAGGCGGAAAACGCGACAATTAGTGGCAGAACTATCCAAGCGTGTTGGCGACGCTTGGTCCCGTGCGGTTTACATGTTGACATGGTCGGACTCCTTATGCGGTGACTTCATTCGGTGATTTCCGCCATCGGCTTGCTCTTCCTCGCCGATGCTGGAGCAATTGGACCAATGTTATAACGACCGACGTTCGATCCTCGCGCAAATTCATTGTAACGCTTCCGTGCGGGCCAAACGGGACTATTCATCGAGTGGCGGCGAGTAAACCGCCTCAAACACACATAACCTAGCTCGCCTGTCCCTACGGGAAGCGACACCATAAAGGCCCGTGCTCCGGAGAGTCTCAGCGCAGATAAATCGGCACTGAATGCAGGGGTGAGCTCACTTGCCTTGGGTTCGTCCCGAGTGCGCCGCGAAGATGAGCGGAGTTCGACACGAGCTAGTGAAGTGGAAAACGAGGTTGAAATCGTTTTGCGAGCAACCAAAACGGTGTTACCATCGCAGGCGAAATCAACCAGATTCCGCTATCCAAAGGAAGCGAAGCATTGGTGGCCGACAAAAGAGCATGGCAACTAGCCAATGTAAGGGAAGCGGGCGGAAGCAAAGCCCTTTAGCAAACCGAGCACCAATGCGCCTCAACGCAGCCAAGCTGCCGCGGTAAGGGACATCCCTAGCGAATCAAGAACTGCCGCTTGGACTTCTCGAACAGGGGATGAAATTTTGACTAACTTCTTAAGCCACAAAACAGAGATCGGTCAAGCGACCGCGGTTCTGCCCGCGTAAGTCACCAGAACGACGACGCAGAATCCTTTATATGTTCCATCGCGGTTCTTCGGCTCCATCAAGAGCCTATTGGCACTTTCGACAGGTTCGTCCATCGCGAGTTCAGTTTGAGTCCAATCATCAGATGGTAGCAAACTCGAGGAACAATGCACGAATACGATCACATCGGTGTAACGAATCCCACTGGTTTATCCAGTGGAAGTTTAGGTTTTTCGCTACTAACAGACAACGCCATGGCTGGTGTTCCCCCTGCCTTTAGGCCTCCATCTCAACAGTTCATGGCAATGGAGCAATCCGTGAGTCAACGGGAAGAGCGGGATACGGTTGGAGAGTAGCTTGAAGCCGAACAATCCACAGGGTAAACCTGTGGGATTCGATCGGTCCGCCTCCGCAATCGATCGATCATGAATAGATGGAACGGCCGCGGTAACCGAGTCGCCGCCAAAAAAGTTGATTTCAACTAACGGGTCATCGGCGGCTTCGGTTCACCGGTACGCCCGGCACGGGCGTGAACTAGTGGGGTGCAAGTCCCCTGTACGAAAATGGGAATTGCTTTTGAGGGCAGTATACCAAATGTAACCAGACAATTTAAGTACTAGACGAAGGCAACTGCGGGGAGGCGACAAACCGTGGAGAGGAAGCCTGCGACATCACGGAACGCGGTGGAATGCCCGCAATGAGATGTCTCGTCCAAACTGCGAGGCTACGAACAGAAACGTCATAGAGGCCCCGAGAACCCCTGAGGTGAGTTGCCCGTGGACAACGAAACCATTCCCAACAGGATCCAAAGGTAGATGACGAGCTTGTGCAGCGAAAGTTCACGTTTATATCCGGGGATAGTCTGTGAGTTATACCTGGGAGTAAGTCACCTCGACGACTGAAAGCCAGGACAGCTTGGGGTAACCCTTGCCGTCTCACAGAAGTCAGCAGAGCCATAGTACCGAGCTTCCAATGCCAATGGAAACGGGAAGGGCATAACTTCATTTTGACAAGGAAGAACCATTCATGACCTCAAACCGTCCAGAACACATAGAAGCTATGCATCAGCCACCATTAGGGAGTGACGCAACACAAGCCCCGTGCTCTCCGGAGTCTCAGCGAGACCAATCGACTTTGGCGGCCGTGGAGAAGACATCCTTGGGCATTGATCCAGATAAACTGATGGAGAGCATAGTCGACGTCCAAAACATTGATCGCGCTTGGCGGAAAGTTCGTGCGAACCGCGGGGCCCCTGGCCCTGACGGAATAAAGATCGACGAGTTCCCCGAACATTTTCGCGGTCAATGGCCTGCGGTGCGGCAACAACTGCTCGATGGCACCTACGTGCCTTCACCGGCGCGCCGGGTGTCCATCCCCAAAGAAGATGGTACCGAACGTCACTTGGGCATTCCAAATGTCCAAGACCGATTGGTTCAACAAGCCATTCTTCAAATCTTGACCCCGATATTCGATCCGGGATTCTCGGCATCGAGTTTCGGCTTTCGAGCAAATCGTTCTGCTCATGGAGCCATCATGCAAGTCCAAGAGCATATTGGCAACGGCTTTCGCCATTGCGTGGATATGGACCTTTCGAAATTCTTCGATCGAGTTCAGCACGACGTGTTGCTCGCAAGAGTGTCACGCAAGGTTCACGACAAACGACTGTTGAAGCTGATAGGCCGCTTCTTGAGAGCAGGGATCATGGTCGACACCGATTTCCAACCATCGACTGAAGGCACGATGCAAGGTGGCCCGCTATCTCCGTTACTGGCGAACGTCCTGCTGGATGATTTCGACAAGGAGTTGGAGAAACGCGGTCTCCGCTTTGTGCGTTATGCAGACGACTTTCTCGTATTTACCAAGACTGAGAAAGCCGCCGACCGGGTCTACAAGTCGGTTGGAGACTACTTAACACGAAAACTCAAACTGGTCGTGAACCACCAGAAGAGCCGTACATGCAAGACCGATGGTGTCGAGTTCTTAGGATTCGTCTTCGAGGGTTTTGGCGGTCAAATTCGTGTGAGCGCTAAGAAGATCAAGAAGTTCAAAGATCGCGTTCGTGAAATCACTCGTCGCAACCGCGGCGTGTCGATGAGCCAGCGTTATTTAAAGCTTGGAAGGTATTTTCGAGGGTGGGTGGGTTACTTTCGCTTGGCCCAGTTGAAAACGTTCTACGTGGACTTGGACAAGTGGACGCGTCGCCGAGTGCGTGCTACTGGCGTCAATGGCGCGGTCCGAGGACACGTATTGCCAATCTGCTAAACCTGGGCGTTCCCAAAGTGGAGGCACTCACACATGGCTCAAGTAGCAAAGGTCCCTGGGTGCTCTCGTCGAGCAAGGCTGTGCATATGGCCTTATCGCTGGAGTACCTAGCAGGCGCAGGATTAGTGAGTCTCTATGAGGTCTGGAGTAAGCTTGCTTCCAAGAGAGGAACCGCCTCGTGCGGACCCGCATGCTAGGTGGTGTGGCAGGGGTCCGGCGAAATCCGGCCCCTATGCCGATCTTGGTTCGTCAATCTTGTTCGGGATTTTTGGAAAGCGGCATCGCCCCTCCGCGATTCCATTCATCGCGCGAGGCCCAAGCCAATACGATAACACCGGGTATACGGAATCATCAATCGTCTGAGGACGTATCTTACACAAACCATTCAAGAGATACGATCGGTGATGGCAAGCGCAAGCTCGAAACATCATCGGCCGAACTGAATCAACAAGACCTTCGCAAATCCCAAGTATCTGATTTCCGTTGGCCACAATCGCACCTAAGTGCGTTTCGCCTTGATCAATGTAGCAGCAAGACGAGATCGATGTATCACTCGGAATCTCAAGAGATCTAAAGGTCAATACCGCGGCAAGAAATGACCTGCTGCGAGGATCCGGGTTTAACTGAACGACGAGTCCGCAGCCGAAGAAGTTGTCATCGAGAGCAAGCGGCCAATACTCGCCAACCGACAACTCCTCCACTGTGGACGGAGAATACGGATATGATTTCGCGTGATTCATATCTTTTCGACGAACGACTGCCGTAACCGGGCACGCGCCAGTACGGCCACCATTTCAAAAACGCCGGATCGCGTGCTCCGGTTCACGGCTTTGTTCTGCCACGATTTCGTGACGGGTTTGAATCGCCCGCAAGTCCTTGGCGTCGCACAAACCAATATAGTCGTACGTCTGCCGGTTGGCGTCAATTGGAAGCGACTGTAAAAGCGTCGGGACGCCATAGGGAAAGTCAATCACGGCGATTTGATGGTGTCCATGTTCTAAAGATGGTTGGGCAATTCGCTGCCAGAAAACACCGAACTGAAACACGGCAGTGGTTGCCTCGATTGCTGATGGCTTCGTTGGATCAAAGGCAATGTTCCATTTGGTATCGGCAGGAATATCTGCGTACGAAAACAACACGATGAACGGAAAACTGGTTGGCGGCAAATTTGAGTCGATTAAGGTCAAGGCATCCTTGACGGAAGTCGGGGCAGAAACCTTGGTAACATGACCACGGACGCTTTCGCAGATGGAACGCCAAGCGTTTGCCGAGATGCGTTCGGCGACCATCAAGTAACGGTCATGTTGTGGCGTTTCAGATATTGTCCGCATGCTTTTTGTGGCAGAACGACCCACATCACCGAGTCGACGGAAGTGAGGTCACCATTGAAATAAGGCACCGTCGTCGACTTCGGTGCATGTGATTGTTACGTCTTTGTTGGCCACCAGAGGGCTAGGGCTTCCTGCTTATCGCCTTCATATAGGCCGCATTTGTGTCCAAGTGCGATCAACTCTCCCTCAACACTGTACTTGTGTGGTTCTGATCCGACATAGGTTCCACCCTGTGCGGATCCGATGCATTCTAGCAGACCACCACATTCTGGGTCTGGAAGACAGGAAAATTCGCTTTCCGGAAC
This sequence comes from Pirellula sp., assembly GCA_031368325.1. Lineage (GTDB taxonomy): Bacteria > Planctomycetota > Planctomycetia > Pirellulales > Pirellulaceae > JBKCUI01. Next base: position 1,373 of record JANMNR010000545.1, on the reverse strand, counting down.
GACAATACGAGTATTGCCACAACTTAGGCAAAACGGCTTTCGCTTTCTAATGCTCAGCCATTCAATCCGCAACTGCTGATACTCGTCCATCGCTTCGATGGACTGTTTTAACAAGTTGTTTTGATTGGCGTCAATCAATTCTGCGTTGGCAAGTTTTTTATATTGCCTGTGGTAGCGATCTTGAAACCAGGCCTGCTTTCCAGAACTTTCAACCATCGATTCGGCCACGGTCATACGATCACATTCAGTACACCATACGTGGCGTTGCTGCATGCTCAACTGCCGTCCGTCGTCAAAAAGGTAAACGCGGGGAACAAAGTCGATGTCGAGACGGAAGTCGCAAGTGTTACATGTGTAGTGGAACAAGGTCGAATCCAAGACGTAACGACCGCGATGACCGAGTGCGAGTGGGCGACTCAACGCAAATTAAAACGCCTGATCGAGCACTTCGCGTCCATCGCTTTGTTCTGGCAATTACATGCGCGATCGTATTTGGCACTATTTTGGTTCGCCCCCTAACAATATGCGGATTGAACTCGCCATTGAGACGACTTCAATGTCTTCATCAGTCACGCAGTTCTTAAGTAAACTCTGGAGCGCAATTCTCTTTTGTCTAGAGAATCGATTTACATCGACCCCCACCAACGACTTTTTGAGCTTTGTTAGCAGTAACTTTCTGTCAACTGAATCACCACCCATGAGAATGCGATACGCGTGCTCAAATTGTCGCTCAGGTTCTATATTACGATCCCAAATTAGGAAGTCTGAATTGCGGTCTGGTCGTCGATAGGTGTTGTCACCAAACGTAAGTCCTGCCAAGAATGTGCCTGTCTTTGTTTGGGCATAGGTGTAGGAAATCGGCACGGGTTCTTCGAACCACGGAGAGTTTTTGACACCGTAGGAATTGTCATACATTCCGCATCCATTGCCTTCCCACACCATGCCTCCGCATCCCTGCCCTAAGATTTCTTTGCCGACAACAAAGCCCTCCGCAGATGCGACGGATATTCTGTCTGGGTATCCTTGCGGCCGCGACGTGTCTGGATTCAAGATGAAAATAGTCGGTATGGGCTGTGTCTCGTCCGTCAGCGGACTGTCATTCTGCAGTGAAGCAGGAGTGGCTGGAACGTTTTGTGTACTCGGCTTGCACCCGGAAGCCATGAGGCACAGGATTGCAATGCAGCAAGCGGGGTAATGTTTGCTAAATCGACTCAACATTTTAAGGAAGACCAGAACGGCCAGCCATCACCGGGCACGAGGAGTAAGGCAACCACTGCCAAACCGCGTTTTCGAGTGCTCCGTGTGCATGGCTTTGTTACGCCATTGTACCATTCGCGTGCGCCGCAAAATCAGAGTACATCATCGTGCTCGAC
>JANMNR010000461.1:0-3129 GCA_031368325.1 Pirellula sp. | reverse complement strand
CATTGAACCGCACTGATATTCTCAAATCTGTAATCACAAATCTCAATTCTAAATCCACGGATTGCCCTGACCAGGACTTGAACCCGGAACTCCTCTTTAGAAGAGAGGGATGATTTCCGTTTCACCATCAAGGCGATTTCTGACAGCGGAAGTCAAGGGATTCGAACCCTCATTCCCCACTCAACCAATGGCAGGTTCGGGAGTCGCACCCGACGGTCGAAGCTTATGAGGCTTCACTGAGCACTGGCTCACCTGCGTCAAATTGCCCGTGCGGGAATTGAACCCTGCGTCACAGGCTTGAAAAACCAACATCCTGATCCCACTCGAAGAACGGGCCGTTGCCGTATTTGCCGACTGAATGATTCCGAATACTCAAAGTCGGTGCTTTGCAAATTCACCAAGTGCGCCGAGGAGGAGTCGAACCTCCACTGCCGAAGCGGGTGGGTTACAGCCACTTGAGCACGCCAATGCTCAGCCGACGCGTTACGAATTTCGTCTTCTCCAGGTTTCCATATCTTCCAAGCGCTCTCAATGGGATTTGAACCCACAGCATCTCCGGGTCTAAGCCAAAGTGGTCTGCCGTTGCCTACCGAGCCAGAACTGCCGCACTGAAATGATCCCGGATGGACTCGAACCATCGTGACCTCGATGTGAACGAGGCGTCGTTGCCGCTGGACCACGGGACCATCTTCTCTTCTCTTCAAGTGGACTCATCGGGAATCGCACCCGAATCTCCGGTTTGCAGGACCGGCGTCTTCCTGTTGGACCATAAGCCCCTGTCCTTCTTCAGCAGCGGAAGCCGTGGGACTCGAACCCAAACGCCATGACTAGTCGCAACTGCCCAGCAGTCGAAAACCTTGCCTCGCTGCATGTGCTCTGACAACATCAGTTCGGGGAGGTGGAATCGAACCCCCATCACCTGCTTCAAAGACAAGCATCCGACCATTAGACGATCCCCGAGTCTCTAATTTTTTCCCGTCAAACATCTCGCACTACTCTTTGATTTCGCTCAGCGGAAGGAGAGGGAGTCGAACCCTCAAGGCGTTGCCGCTCACCCATTTTCAAGACGGGAGCCATCGCCAATTGGCTTGCCCTTCCATAGACACTTCATTGCTCACTAGGTTCCCCGAGCGGTGCCGATCGTGGCTCGCGCGTCTGCGCGGCATCGCGTTCCCGCCACCATGAACGACCGGCACCGCCCACCAACATTTGCGTCACAGGCAACCTCTCTCCAGTGAGTCAGGAGGTACTTGAATCCTCGTCTCCTGGTTTTCAGCCAAGCGATACGCCGTCTCAGCGACCGACCCCCGTCACGTTGTCGAACAAACTGCAGCGGCAGGAATCAAACCTGCGTCGAGGTGGTTAACAGCCACCCGCTTGTACCAACACAAGCTCCACTGCAATCGTTGCTTGCCGACAAGAAGATTCGCCAAACATTTTTGACCTACCAGCAGTCCGGCTGCGCGCCTCTCAGCCAACGGCGTCCCGAACGCCATCCCATGTGAGCAGCCGGACTGCTTGCGAATCGTCGTCGTGGCCGGAATCGAACCGGCGATCTGTTGATCCCGAACCAGAAGAATTCCTAAACTTTTGCCACACGTCGAATGAATGTTGTCTCCAAGCACATTTCTCCCAAACGACTCTCTTTCCGCTCGAATGCACTCAGCGAGAATCGAACCCGCACCTCCGACATGGCAAGCCGTTACGCCGCCGTTACACCATGAGTGTGCACAATATCTCCCGCGAAATTGCAAAGAGACTCCGCGTCGCAGGCTGTTGACATTCACGCCAAGCCAACCAGCACAATGGGGCTGGAAGGGATTGAACCCTCGCCTGTCAGATGAAAAGTCTGCTATGCTGACATTACATCACAACCCCGGATATTAAACAGTTATGCGTTTATAAACAGACTCGCATGGTGACTCATCACACACATCATGTTTGCAGTAGTCATGTAATAGATACTCGGATCGCTCGGAATGGAATTGAGCAACAGGAATGTCATCACCAGAGCGATATGCTACTGCCACGCCACTAAGCGATAATAGCGGTGAGCTATTGATGAGCCTTTCCGGGTCCACAATCAGTGTCCTACTCTCCTGAACGGCAGCCATTGGCAATACCCAAGTCGGTTTGTTCGTCATGATTTACCTCAGTCTCACAACTCTCACGAAGCCAAAAACTTGTGGCCAAGTACCATTTTCCGTTCCTAATCGGGGAGGTGGGAATCGAACCCACTGTCTCGTGCTTCCAAGGCACGCAGGTCACCGGAACCCTTCACCCCGAAACTATCGGCTAATCTCGGTTTGCCTTGAGTGTTTTCAGCCTCAATCGCCCGCTGAATTCCCTGAGCAATTCTGCTTGAACAACAAAAAAGCCCGGTGTCCTTTGCGTGACACCGGGCTTTGCGAAACGAACCGCAAAAAGCACCAGGAGTGTCACGCGATCAATGGGGGCAGATGATTCTCAAATTGGACGAGCCCCGAATACCGCGAATCTTGTTCTTGTCTCATCGTTGCCCAACTGCCAATTGTCGCTACTGCCCAAATCCTAAAACGACAAACGGAGTGTTTTCCTAAGCGCAACGCACCGTTCACCGCGTTTTGCAGCATCGAACAGCGGGTTGTCGTTAGAAGGGCGGCCATGATGATTCCGGCAGACTGAAAGTCAGGTGCTCTGAAAAACTTCAAATTAGGTTTCGGAAGTATCGACTTCCAAACGGCGTTAACATGACTGCTGTTTGGATTTTTTCGACAGCGTGCGGAGGGAATATGCCCTGTAGCGTCTTGTGTGTCAATACGACTCACGAAAAAAAATAAAAAAAACAGGAATTAGACATTAAAATATAGTGCAACCGAAAATGGGAACGCAGAACTAATAATATATCCATCGGCCAGGCAGGAATATAGCCGCCGAGCGAATAGGCGATTACCAAGAGTCCCTGATGGTTTCGAGAGTGGAGCTCAAGGCTGAATTCTTCGACCATTGATTGATGCCGTCTGCCTCAGGGGCCGCGACTACTGGGACACGCCCGTTCGACCGGTGGCTTACTCAATCGACGACTAGAGTGCGACCGAAGACAAACATTCAGACGATGAAAGCAATTTACATCAATGGCTTCCGGAGAGA
>JANMNR010000455.1:0-15557 GCA_031368325.1 Pirellula sp. | reverse complement strand
TTACTCAACGTCGATCGATATTCGACTCCGGTGGCAGGCGAAAGGGTGCGGGCCTTGAAGTAACCAGCAACGGCAGATTCCAGGGACTTGGTCATTTTCGTCTCCATGCCAATGGCAGGAACCTCCTTGCGAATCCGATTCCACCAAAGGACACTCTCTATGCCCCGTGCTCGACATCCCGTCGATTTGATTTCGAAGTTGTATACATCTACAGTAGTCGGACAAATCCCCGAATCTGAATAGACAGCAGCCACTCGGCGAATTGGAGGCGAGTAAAGTGCCTGGACCTGCCGATTCGTGCTGACGGGAGCCAACCCGGCGTGTCAAACGCGTGTCAAACACGTGTCAAACCGGTGCGAGTTGGGCGGTAGCAAATGTGCGAACACTGCTCACTTAAGGAAGTTCTTGTATACCATGCCGTCCTTCATGATGACTAGCAGTTTCTGCTCAGGATCAGCGAGCATTTTCAAGTTGACAAGTGGATCTCCGTCCACTCTTAACATGTCTGCGAGCGCCCCCTCCTCGATTACTCCGAGTTTGCCGGGGTACGGGTTCCGCTTACCGGACAGGGCGAGTAGTTGGGCGTTGTCGTGCGTGAGCATCTTTATCACCTCGGCGGGATTGAACCACTTCTCCAGTTTAAGAATGTCTGTACTCTGATTCTCAGCCGCCTTGGGGTCAAACATGATGTCGGTTCCCCACTCAAGCTTCAACTTGTATTTCTTGGCAAATCGGTACGCCAGGTCGGTTCCTTTGACCACCAGTTGTTTTTTCTCGTGAGTCGCCGCCGGGGCCGATGGAGGTGCCGGGTCGAGCGACTGGAGACTCAACCAGATGCCCTTCTCGCCTAGGAATTTGATCGTCGGTTCGTCGAGCAGTTGCCCGTGTTCAATGCATAGCACCCCCGCCTCTACCGCCGGCCGTACTGACTTAGGGGTGTAGGCGTGAACGGTCAGGTACGTTCCCCAGTCGTCCGCCGCTTCGACGGCCGCCTTCAATTCGTCCAGCGTGTACTGGGTAACATCTAGCGGGTCGTTGGCGGTGGCAGCGCCGCCGCCGGCCGTCACCTTGATCTGACTCTCCCCGAAACTCAGGTTCTCACGGGTGGCCGTCAGTACGTCGGCCCGGCCGTCGGCAATGAAGTTGACGCCGAGCAATTCGCCTTTCGACTCTGAGCCGAAGAAGCGACGGGATTTTTCGCTCGGCAGACGTGAATCGCCGTGCCGGAGGTCTGCAAGATGATCGCCCCGCTCGGGTAAATGCGTAGGCCGACCGACTTCCCCGAATCGATCCGCTGCTTCACCTCGAACACAGGACCGCCGACATCGCGCACGGACGTGAACCCCGGCAGTAGCATCTTCTCCGCTTGCTTGGCAGCCATATCGTGCAGTATCTCCGGCTTGTCGACGTTGCCGAGCATCTCCGCTTGGGTGCTGCCGTTCATGAAGACGTGGACATGGTTGTCAATCAAACCGGGCATGAAAGTCCGCCCAAAACCGTCGATCACATCTGCTTGTTCCGGGGCGGCGATATCAGCGGCAACCTTCTCGATCTTGTTACCGACGACAAGGACGGAGAGTGGCTCGGACAGTTTGTAGTTTTTATCCCGCCAAGAACCTTGGTGCGTTTGGCGACGGCGGACTAGTTACGACCAACGATTCGGACCTGGCAGCTTCGATTCGATCCCTACGCGATTACGGACAGAGTGCCAAGTATCAACACGATCTACCCGGAGGAAACTCGCGACTTGACGCTTTGCAAGCGAGCGTTCTGCAAGTCAAATTGTACTACCTTGACCAGTGGAATGCATCCCGCTCTAGTCATGCACAAGCCTATCGCGAACAACTTCAGGGAGTCGGAGATATCGTTTTCCCCCAGTTGCTCGAGAATACAACCTCCGTGTGGCATTTGATGGTCTTTGAAACCTTACTCCGCAATGAGCTCGCCAGGTTCCTGCGAGATCAGGAAATCGCGACTGGCGTTCACTACCCCATTCCGATCCATCGGCAACGCGTGTTCAAAAATCTAGGATACAAAATCGGAGATTTTCCAGTAACCGAACGCCTCGCAGAACAGATTATTTCCATGCCTATGTATCCGGAACTCTCCGTCGCCCAACGTGATCGGGTGGTTGAGGCCGTCCGCGATTTTTATCGATAACGAGTGCAGTGGATGTTCGCTTCCGACGGCTGTTCGATCGAATCCGATGACTGGTCGACGCAAATGGTCAAAGCTCCAATTGCCATATGTCGCGGAATACAGCGTCACCGCCCGAGCGAAGCTTGAACGCGTATAGCCCCCCGTTCAATTGCCTACCAAGTGTTCCTGGAATGGTCGAAATTCCATAATTCAAATAAGCCAATCCGCGTGTTCGGCATTCGATAAGCGCTTGGTAAATAACCAATTGCAATGTGCGATGCTCATTGAATCGATAGTCTTGCCCTATGTACATGGTATGCGCAGCGAATCTATTCATCATGAATAGCACCACACCGGCAACCAACCGGTCGCTCAAATAGCCGCCGACCAACAGCACACGATCACCGAAAAGCTTTCGCAACCGTTCAATCTCATCAAGCGATTGGGTGGGATGCACCGCATGTCGTGACTCAAGATTCGCTTGCAACATGCCAGTAGTCGGAAAAATCCTCCGTGATTCGGGCGATGACGCCTTCCCTGGGCCTTCAAGACATTTCGTCTCGCATTTGAGTTAAATCGCGTCAGGATCTCGTGTTCTCCAAGGGATTGCAAACAGAAAGCATTTCATAACTCGCGCCCAAAGAGCTGGAAACCGGCTCGAAACATGGCGGAATCCAAATCGTCGCTTGGATGACTATTAATACGCGTTCTGGTGACCGCAGCCAAACGGCATCGAATCGGTGGGTTCATGCATGCTGTACTAGACTAGTACTAGTTGTTCGACTATTTGGTCGGCGACCATCGCAAAGTCTTCACGCACTACGAAACCGCCATACGATGCACCTGGGTGTGATTTCAAAATACGACGGCCGTGATCATCGACCTCGGCTGCCGGAAATACTGCGATCACGCCACCTTTATCGTCTCGAATCAGAACGGATCGATCTCGAAAACGGTCTGCGCGATGATTTTTTAGAAGCCGCCTTTGATGCATCAATGTTCCATTGAACGAACGCTCCACGAACGAGTCCCAGATGTCGGTGTCAGCGGTCTCAAACTCTTTTACATCCATGGATATTTCTTATCAATTTGCGAAAAATCTGCATCGTAATAGGCTAATAGAAAACAGCTAGAATCCAAAGCAATTATGATACTCGCATCATGACTTTCCGAAAACACGCAATCATTTCCATGTCCGACGCGAAATGCGGGGACTTCGCAGTTCAGCATTGGTGCCGATCACTTGTCGCAAATGTCAACCTGCAGGATGTCGACGTCATTTTTTTAGACTATGGACTCACCCCGTCCCAGCGTAAACAGCTCGAGGCTCAGGGGGTGGAGTGTCGCACCTGCGTTAAGGAAGGTTGGATTGGCACAATGCTATGGCGCGACATGGCGGCCTTTCTGAGCGAGCGGAGTTACGATCAGGTCTTGACGACAGACGCAGGCGATTTGATCTTTCAATCGGACGTTCGCCACTTGTTTGATCAGGACAAAGACGCCTTTCGTGGTGTCTGCGAAGATTTCGATACCTGCATACACGACGTCGTTATGTCTCGAGCTGACTTCGATCCAGAGAATTGGAATACGTTGCATGCTTTTTTGAAAGACAAACCTGTGATCAACACGGCTGTCGTGTTAGCGCCGGCCGAAAAGTTCATCCAGCTTTGGGCAACGTTTCAAAAATGGTGCCATCGGTACGAAGTTTACGCTTCGGACCAATTCCTTGCGAATTACATTATTTATCAAGACCGATTTGTGCCGCTCGATCCGAAATACAACTTCGTTTTCATTTCAACGAATCGGCCTTATCGTATTCGCGACGGTATTTTTGTGGATCAAAATGACGTCGTTATTCCCATTGTTCACAACGCAGGTGGCAACGAGTACTATCGATTTGTCAAGAACTTTGGCTATGGCAAGGGGTACAACCAACGGAAGTTGTTCACGCCTATGGTCATTCGGTCCTTTTGCAGAATGGCTCAGTGGTACAAAAGCGTTCGGAGCCCCCGTGACAGAGTTATCGACTAACAATACTTCGGAAAAGTACTGCGTGATTGGTGCTGGCGCGGCAGGCCTAGCCGTGATCAAGACGTTTCAGTCTCATGGTATTCCCTGCGAATGCTTGGAGCAGAATGATGACGTTGGAGGCATCTGGTACTTCGGAACCAACCATAGCAGCGTTTACAAGTCGACTCATTTGATTTCGTCCAAGCGCTATGCGGCATTCTTGGATTTCCCCATGCCGGATCACTATCCGGCTTATCCAAGCCATTCTCAAGTTTGGGAATATTTGAAGGCCTTTGCTGCCCAATTTGGATTGTATAACGCAATCCGATTTTCTAAGACTGTCAATCGCGTTCAAATGCTCGACAACGGCTGCGCAGTGACAGTTGCTGGGGAAGAGGAAACGAGACGCTATCGAGGGATTGTGATTGCGAACGGCCATCTGTGGAGCCCGGTCGTACCTACGTTTCCAGGTACCTTCCATGGGACGGTACTTCATGCCCGCGATTACAAATCATTTGAGCAAATAGCAGGTCATCGGGTTCTGGTTATTGGAACTGGGAATTCAGGATGCGACATATCTGTTGAAGCCAGTCGGCATGCGGCAGCCACATTTGTCAGCATGCGGCGCGGCCATTATTTTGTTCCGAAGTTTCTATTCGGCAAGCCGATAGACGCTGGCTCTGATTTGCTTTATCGATTGCAGGCACCTAATTGGATCCATCGTCTGTTGTCGATCATGCCGCTTCGAATAGCGCTCGGCGATCCGAAGGAATGGGGGCTGCCCCTACCTGATCATAGGTTTTTGGACGAGCCACCGGTTCCCAATACCGATCTTATCAATGCAGTCGGGCATGGACGAGTTCAGGTCAGGCCAAGCGTCAAGGAACTTCGGGGTAACGTCGTGCAATTTTCGGATGGGAGCGAGGAACAGATCGACGTCATCGTATTGGCAACTGGCTATCGAATCAACTTTCCCTTTTTGGATTCTCAAATATGGAGCAACGACGCACGGCCACCACAACTATTTCTAAACGCGTTTCATCCTCAATACGATAATGTCCTGTTTGCTGGACTCTTTGACGCAAGTGTCAAGACATGGGAATTGGTAGAAAGACAGGCCGAATTGATGGCGACGTTTATCAAGACGAGGGACAAAAATCAGGCGGATGTAGAGTGGTTCCGAAAGCTCAAATCCGCCCCAGACGTTTCGCGCGGGGAAGGAGCAGTTGCCACCCGTCATTTTTTGTACCGAGAGTATTTTTCTTACCGGCGCCAAATTTCAAGACTGCTACGACGTTTCAAAAATGCGTGAATCCACGATCGCCCTTCGGTGCATACTATGTCCATGAAAGCCCCAAATCTTCCCTCACCGCTGGTTTATCCACTGAACGACAATCAGCGATTGGTGGAACTCATCTCGGAGGTAATGGGCAAGTCCACAGATTGGACTCGCGACTTATTGTACCAAGAAGAATTGAATCTCGGACAGTATCACCGACGTGACTTCAAGGAATGCGGCATCGAGCCCTTTGTTTGGAGCCATGACCTCGCGGAGTACTATCGCCGCACGGATTCTGCCATTTCAGGCCAGCCTACCTGGAATCGACGAAAAGAGAAGCTTCAAATCAGGCAATGGATTGGGAGCTACCTGCAACGCGCGACCGAGGGCGCTCAGAAAATTCTGTTGGTAGGTGACGGTGCAGGATTTGACAGTCTATATCTATCTCAATGCGGGCACCACGTGACATACTCCGAAGAAGGGGAGATGAATATCGCGCTTGCCAGAAAGATCTTTGAACTTAATCGTGCTCCGATCGAAGTTGTTACGAAAGTTGATGCGTTGCCGTCGGAGAGTTTTGACGTTGTTGTTTGCCTTGATGTTTTAGAACATGTCTCAGATCCACCCCAGTTAGTTTCATTGATGACGCGACTGTTGCGGCCAGGTGGGGAAATGATCGTCCACGCACCTTTCTTTTTTGTCTCGCCGATGAATCCCACTCACTTGAAATCAAACATCCAGTACAGCGGAAGCGTGTCGCGTCTTTATGGATCGTCCGGGCTAGTGTTAGTGGACGGCAGAATGTTATGGGATCCCATCGTACTCGCAAAACCTGTCCCAGGAGCAACCCTCCAGCGTCGCTTTTTCTGGTTGTGGGTCCTGCGCATGACGGGCCTTGCACTCGCCTTTGCGCGACTCTGTCGTCTTCCGCACAATTGGGTAGCGACACAAGTCATGCAAAAATGCAATCACGAATGGCTGAAGGGGTTGGAACCGAACACCCCGACATCGAAACGCTCAACCCGATAGGCGAACAAGAAAAATTTCTCGATATATTCAAGGACTGACCGCAGCATTTAGAATTTGGTCTAAATGCCTTGCAGATTCTCACGACCTTCCGGACTTTCGTGCGCGAGTACTCGTTTTAACCGACCAACCCTAGGGTTGCAATTATGATTGTTCGATCATGATTGCTACCTCCCGAATTCAACGTCGATACGATCACCGACTTCAAGCGATGGTTAGGAGTGCTGGAAGCATTGAGATTGCTCTCGAGCATGGAATTCCTCGATCTACGGCTCGTGGTTGGCTGAGAGATCACGATTCACCTTCAGTCGTCTCGACAGATGTCATTGGCCAAGATTCGGCATGCCTCCAAATGGAAGCTCTGGCGTTGCGGCGAAAGGTCAAGCGACTGACCGTACTCTTAAGATTGATGCTCGTGGTTTTCAAGCTCTCGCAATTCTCATTCGCTAAAACCCGAATTCATGAGGCCAAAAACAAACGGCGACTTCTTTCGGCGATCGACCAATGTCGAGAGCATATGCCGCTTCGAATGGTCACTCGAATTATCGGTCTCTCGCGAAGCAGATACCATGAATGGAAGCAAGAAAATCCTTGTGGACTTGATGATCGATCTTCCTGCCCCAAGAAGTCCGTTCACCAAATCACTCCGACTGAAATCCGAGTAATTCGAGATATGGTCACGTCCGATCAATATCGACATGTTCCCACAGCCATCCTTGCTCGACTCGCCGAGCGGCTCGGAAAAGTCTTCGTCTCTGCTTCTACGTGGTATCGTTTGATTCGAATCTATAAATGGAGACGACCACGATTATGGATTTATCCAGCAAAACCCAAAATTGGTATCCGAGTTTCCAGGTCGAATGAAGTAAGGCACGTCGATATGACGCAGATCCGATTACTGAATGGGAGCCGAGTATATATCCATGCAATCATCGACAACTTTTCTCGGAGAGTCTTAGCCTGGAAGGTATTGGATACGTTCAATCCAGCCGTCACTGCGTCGCTACTTCGAAAAGGGCTCGAAGGTTCGACGACATCAATTCCGACTTTGATGGTCGACGGAGGAGTTGAAAACTATAATACGTCCGTCGATACGATCGTTGATGAAGGCCTACTAAAACGAGTACTCGCTCAAACTGAGATAAGCTTTTCCAATTCGATGATCGAATCATTCTGGAAAGCAATGAAACATCAATGGCTCTATTTAAACACGCTCGGATCAGCAACAGACGTTCAGAATCTTGTTTCATTCTACATTTCGGAGCATAACACCAAGCTTCCGCACTCGGCGTTCAAGGGACAAACTCCCGACGAAATGTACTCCGGGACTGGAGCCGAAATACCCGATCAACTCACAGCATCTCGAGTTGCCGTCCAGCAGCAACGGCTACAGTCGAATCGAGCCCAGTCATGCCGAACCTGCGAGAGCTCGGCATCTCTGAGTGCCTGAAACGGCCGCTTTGAACTGAATCCTCGTGATGCTTTGAGCTGAAGATCCGTACTTAAAGCTCGAAATTTCTCAAAATGGCCCCGTTCTATTGGTGATCATTCGAGTCCCACTGGTGCCAACTTCAAAATCTGGTCCCTGGGCGAGTGAAATTGGCGAGTACTCTTGCATGTTTGTCCAGAATCTCGTGACAATCTGCAGCGCACAAAATTGGCCGCGTCATCGGACAAAATACTAGCTCCAATGTAGACGTTTGTCGAGTCTCTGGCGAACTCATCGTACATCTCGAAGTGCTTCGGATCATCGCTAATGCGATCCGCAAGACGATAGCCATGCGATTTATCTTTGAAGTACACACTGCCAATGTTTGCGAAGCTCTCGACGTCGGCACTTTCTATTCTCTCCGCTCCCCAAAAAACACCGTTCGCGTCAAAGCCGACCAGGTGGTCGTGCCCTTCGCTGTTGGCGAGCCTCTTTGAGTAAAACGTCTTGGGGTCTGCTCCAACTACTTCCCGTACGGAATATTATTCCATCCCATACCCTGAACTTTTGAACCAAACCTTCGTCTTGCCGACGTGGTAACCCATTGAACTGAGCAAGCTTGGTCTGCCTTCCGAATTACAGCCAAAGACAGACACAGCTAGGACCAAAAAACAAATACGTGCAGGAAAGTCAGACATTCGTGATGTGAACATAGAATCTGTCGTAAAGTAGTGCTTGGTAATGGGCGCCGAGCGAGTCCGGATCGTTGCTTCTAATCATTGGATGCTTCCTTTCGCGGTTGTATTCGTTCCCACTGGTTGTAGTCGAATACTGGATCTCTTTCACCCTCAATTTCTGCGATGGGAAATTGCGGGACTGCTCTTGGTCCAAGAGCATGCCACAATGCGATTCGAACGAAACAGGATCTTTGACTATTTAGAAGAAAAACGCAGAAGAAGTTTGGACCAAAATCCTGCCTGCCTTAATCCGCGCACGCACAAGACGGATGATCCCTAAGAAAATCCGAAAATAATGGTTTCGTTTGATTCGCATCGGGGCATGTAATGAAGATAAGGGAAGCGTATCCCTGAAAAATCTCGCGAATTTCACTTCATTCCCAATGCACCAGTCATGTCGAACTCACAGCTTATTCACCCACGCATTCTGCGGAAGAGCCATAAGTGTAAAGAAGCGACATACTATGCCAAGCGATACTGAATCATTCGAAAAAAACATTCGTGCTAATTTGCGAATACGCAAAAAAGCAAGTTTTGCCCTGACAGGGTTGTTCTCTCCCCTCCGTTTTCTCCCTCGGTACGAATCATGTTCAGATTTCTCGGAATCTTGTTTCTAACCAATTGTCTCACCACGACGGTCGCGGCCTCCGACATCGACTTTCGCCAATCGAAGATCGCTCCCGAGACGGAAAAGGTTCACGGAGGGGCGATGGTAACTGTGAATGTGGTTCTGACGAACACGGGTGACAAGCCGTCAGACGGGACGGACCTAACGATCAGTTTTCCGCGAAACGGGTTCTTCATACGGATCGATGAACTACCGGGGTTGACACGAGACGACGACGCGCGCGAGATCTCGGCACGGGTGAACATTCCTGCTGGCGGGGAGTATCGGTTTGCGTTTGTCTTGCTGGCTTCTCGTAGCGAAGAGAACCACCACCTTTCGACACACATCGAGGTTCGAAATCTTCTGGCCGACGATTTGGTCGCTGCCCGGTGGAACTCTGACGTGTCCGTCAAGATTACTAGCGTTCCAACCAAGGGAGGAGTCATCATTGGTGGCTTAAAGTTCAATCCACCGCCTATTGGCGTGGTGGTATGGATGGTAATCACCGTGGTGATGCTGGTCTGGTTACGTTTCCGTATGAGTTGGAAGCTAATACCCGCGTGTGGACTTGTCGCTTTTATGATGTTTCCATTTGCGTTCGTGTTGATTGCGGGAGGTATGGCTTGGCGCGATCTGCAAACGCTTACAAGTTGGAACGAAGCTCAAGCGACCATTCTGGACCGTCGAGAAGCCGTACGTACCTCAAGCGAGAACAGATCCGCGTCAGACTTCAGAAAAGGCTTCCCGAGTAGACAAACTACGACGCACAAACCGGATTTCGCTTTGAGGTATCAGGTGGGTGAACGTGAAGTCATCTCATCTGGTTTCGACACAGGATCATCGATCAACGTCGGCGGTCAAATCATAGGCAAGGCCGCGATGGACGATTGGGTCGCAGGCAAAATCATTCCGTGCTGGTACGACCCCGATGACCCAGCCGTCGTCGTTGTTCGACGCGGCCTTGGCGGAGCGATCCTTTTCTTCGGTCTGTTTCCGTTGCCGTTCCTCTGGTTCGGATTTCGGCAACTGCGAGAAGTCATCAATTTAGTTCGGCAGCTTAAAAAGAGCGATTTGGATGTGGCGAAGAAGCAATAACTTTGCAAATCAAGACGCTATAAATCATAGACAACGAAGTGCAAGCTATCGCGGCCTAATTGTCGAATGAACTTGAATCACGTCACCGGAGTAACTTCGTGACCGACGGCGATCGTGATACTGACTCACGAGTGAATATACCTGTATTGAATCTTCTCAAGGAGACGATTGATGAAGTCGAATGTAAGTATGTGGACCGAATGGCGAACGACGATCGCGGTGATGTTGGTTTCGGCGTGGATGGGGATGAGTGCAGTCCCCCCTTTCTCGCCGACGCTGAGTCTCGCGGCAGACGACTTGGCGAAGTCGGCAGCGACGGTGGAGGAGGTATCCAAGGTACTCGACCTCGAGACGCTGCCGATCCCGGAAGGTGCCACGGTGTCGGTAGAGCACCAACTTGGGGCATTGGCATACACGTCAACAGCGGACTTGACTACCGCGCTGGAGTTCCAGAGAAAGCAGTTGCTGAAGCTTGGCTGGGAGGAACAGCCCGGTGGCTTCACGCAACCAACGTACGCACAGACGACGTTCCGGAAATCCAACTTCGTTGTGGCTGTGTCGAGTTCCGCTGGCGAAACGCCCGGCAAGGACACGTCGGAAGTCTTCTTGAGCAATTTGGGCAATGTGAAACTGAGCATCCTGCCGGTCGTCAACGATGCCAAGTCGGTGCACTCATCCGACGCGGTCGTGATGTACACGACGGATCTCAAGCAGGCGGAAGCGGCCGAAGCGACCCGCAAAGTTCTGATGGATTCTGGATGGGAGTCGTATGGAACTCAACCAGCTCCCGCCGGTTCGGTCGTCATGCTCTTTAAACGTAATGCGATTCGAGTGAAAGCCGTTGTCGGTGTCGCTCCGAATCAGGAAGGCAAGGTCCAGATCTCGTACTTTCCGCGCGTCCTGGCCGCAGACCTGCCTGCCCCAACGAGTGCCAACGCGATCGATTTCAATGAACGGGAGAAGACGCTCCGATTCCAATCCCCAGAGAAGCCCGACGACATCGTCCAGTTCTACGTCCAGCGACTCGAGAAGCTGGGCTGGACACTGAAGGAGGAAGAGTACATCTACAAGGGTGGTACGTCGAGAGAACTTGTTTTCTGGAACGACACGAAAGATGCAGCGAAACTCATCCTTTCGCTCCACGAAGGCAAGACGCAAGTCGCCCTGGCGCATTTTTCGGCCGTGCAGATGGCGGCGACTCAGAAGAGGCTGGCTGCTGAAAGCGCCGCGAAAACCCCCGCCGCTCAGTTGGGGATTGACAAACCGAAGAAGAGCATTGCCAAGCTCCCGAAGTTGTCTAGCGATGGGAAAATTATGATCGACGGTGAAACGATCTCCCTTCCGCACGTCATCGCATACGAGACTATCTCACAAGGAAAGCGGTACATCCGGATCTTCGCCACGACTAGACCGATCCGGCAGGGACCGTTGATCGAGAAACTCAAGAATGATGGGTATTTAAACGACGCCGACCTCGCGCAGAAGACCTACATCCGCATGGAGCTCGACGATCAAGCCAACCCGCTGTCGCTGAGCCTTTTGGCTAAAGACCTACCGACGGGTTCCAGCGGCAGCGGCCTGATGGGTGAGGCAATCGTCGAAGACGGTCGAGTCCGCGGCACTTTCAAAATGACAAAACCGAATGTCGTCGTTGGCCAGAAAGTCAGCGGCGAGATTACCTTCGATATCCCCTTAGTGACTCGCGACAGTCAACCCACGAAGCTCCTAGCCGACGCCAAAAAACTGGTGTCGTCTGGCAAGCTGCAAGTGAACAAAAAGACGATCAAGCTCGACAACGTTGTGGCCTACGAGTACTTGAGCTTCGGCATGAAAATGACGGCGATCAGCTTCAACGAAAAGCCCATCGACCTGCGAAAGCTCCGGGCGCAGCTCGCCAAAGATGGGGAGCCGAGTTTAAGTGGTTTCGGCTCCCAGGTGAAACTCGAAATCGACGATGAAGACCAGATCTCTGGGATCTCCGTCGAGCACCAAACCACCTCGTTTCCAATCCTCGACAACTCATCCTTCGACCTTGGCGACGTGATCATCGAGGACGGCCGCGCGCGCGGAACCTTCAAGCTCGAAAATAAGGAGATCGACGACACGAAGTACTCGCTCGACCTGACCTTCGACGTCCAGGTCCTGAAGCCGCCGACGAGGGCCAAAGAATGATTGACTCATGCCCAGGTTTTGCCAAAATCAAGGTTCACTCTTTTTCATTTCGCTTGGGGCCAATCAGGTTTTGTTCAGGATCCAGCAAAAACGCGAGCGACAACGCATCTGGAACACTTCGAACTTCGCCGTGAATTTCAATCTCGCCTGAAAGGACTAGATGCTCTTCTTTGGACTGAGGAAGGTCTGGGAGAATCCTCGCAACCTGAAGCATCATGACTGCAATGGGAAGATCCAGCCAAGTTCCAACCGGACAGACGAGTTTCGCCGAACTGCCAACTCGCACCGGTTTGGCACGCGTTTGGCACGCCGGAGCGTCTAACGGAGGGGCTATTCGGATGAAAGTCTCCCCTTTGCGTCGCTCAATACACGCCGCACTTTGAGTTAGGTTCCACATTAGCAATAGGATCCGTTAGACTACCAAAAACTCCAGGCGATCTCTCTTCAGATGCAACGATGCAGCCCCAGGATTTGTCTGCATCGCAAGCGCTCGAACTTTGCAGCACTGTCTTATTACACAAAGCAAGTTCACCTACAGATCGAACATTGATTTTAGGAATGGCTTGTTTAGTTTGGATGAAGATTTTTCGACGGTAGCTTCGTTTCTATTGGGTATTTGCTTGCATTTGTTTCCTTGAAATTCCAAGGCGTCTTTTCCCACCAAATCGAGACAGCAAATTCAGATTAGGATTCACGCTTTGACGGAAAATCGCATGAAATAAGTTCACTCTTCGAAATCGGAAGTAAAATCAATTGCCCCCTGAAACACCAAAACTCTTTGTGGTCGATACCAATGTCATATTGCACGACGCTCAGTGCATTCGTCGGTTCGAGGAAAACGACATCGCGATACCCATTGCGGTCCTCGAAGAACTCGATCAATTCAAGAAAGGAAACGAAGACATCCATTTCCAGGCCAGGGCCTTTTTGCGAATATTGGACGACCTAACCGGCGATGTTCTTTCGACTAGTGGTGCCTGTCTTGGTCCTGGTTTGGGTACGATCCGGATCGTATTGGGGAATGGACCAGATGCCCGAATAAGCTCTTCATTCCTTGCCGACAATCAAGACCACCGGATACTTGGGGTCGCCATGATGCTTCAACAGATTGAGAAGACAAGACCAGTCGTATTGGTCTCAAAGGACACAAACCTCCGTTTGAAAGCAAAGTCGTTTGGACTTACCGCGCAAGACTACAACAACGACAAAGTGGAGAGTTTCGACAAACTTTATACGGGCCGACGTCTGATCAATAACTTCCCAGACGATTTGTTCAATCACTTTTCTGCAAATGGCGGCCACGTACCGGAAAGTCTTTTGCATTCGGAAATCCCCAATCCGATCGCGAATGAGAACTTCATTTTGCGCAATCAAAGTAAGTCTGTATTGGCAACTTACCGGCGCGAAGACAGGATGTTCAACCGAATCGACCGGGTATCAGCTGCCGGAATCCAGCCCCGAAATGCGGAGCAAAGTTTTGCGTTGCGGACATTGTTGGATGACCAGTTGAAGCTTGTTACCCTGACGGGCAAGGCTGGCTCAGGAAAGACGCTTCTCGCGTTGGCTGCCGCAATCGAGTGCCGAGCACGGTACAACCAAACCTTGTTGGCAAGGCCCGCTGTCCCGTTGAGCAATCGCGATCTAGGTTTCCTGCCTGGCGATATCGAAGCAAAGCTGGATCCCTTTATGCAACCCCTTTACGACAACTTGGCCGTAATGAATCCATCGAATGGCAATGGAAGTACCAGCGAGCGAAGTCGAGATTTTCTTCAGTCCAATCACGTTGAAGTCACCCCACTCGCTTATATTCGTGGCAGAAGCTTGCACAAGGTATTTTTCATTGTCGACGAAGCGCAGAATCTAACACCCCATGAGATCAAGACGATTATCACGCGCGCGGGCGAAGGGACAAAAATCGTGTTCACAGGCGATATTCAGCAAATCGACCATCCCTACTTGGATTCCCTCTCCAATGGCCTGAGTTATCTCATCAATCGAATGGTCGGCCAGCAGATCTACGGGCACGTCTCGCTAGAAAAGGGAGAGCGATCGGCACTTGCCGAACTTGCGAGCAACTTGCTATAGCTTGACAGCGGATCTGCTGTACGTCGAAATTACTTTCCGATGCCCGATGTGCACCAACTTTCGATCGAAGGTGGGGTGTCTGCCACACAACACCGAATGGCAAGCGGCAGTCGCTCGAATGGTCGCACATGACTATGAGCGCACGGCGTCATTCAATCCCTACTGGGATATTTCAGGCCGGACATTTGAGGATCCGGATGGCTAACGCATTGTCCTCCAAAACGGTTCCTGGAGCACGAAAAAGTGATGTAAATGAACGCACGGCTTCCCAGTTTTGCTTCCCGCGGCCGGTCACGTCGGTCACCCGAGCATCAGTTACCCTCACCTCTTTTGGCGAGGCGGGAATCCAGCCAACTCGCACCGGTTTGACACGCGTTTGACACGCCGGAGAGTCGGAGTTTACTTGGCTCCTAGCCAAACTTCACCTCCAAGTTGGTTGTCTGCTCATCAGCCAACCAGATGGGTTACACTTAGAATGTGTTTACCGGCGCCGCGCAGGAGAAAGACTAGTTCGGTCAATTAGCATATGTGGCGAAAACGACTATTATGGTTTGGTTGCATTCTTTTGCTGATCGCCGTCAGCACTGTCGCAATTGCGTTCGGTGACCAGATTTATCGAGCTCGCTTTTGCGAACAACTTTTGCGGAGAATCGACGCGCTGGTATTGGTGCCTCCATCTGAATCATCAGAGTTAGAATGGGCAGCGACCGTTTACTGGACACACAATCTTCATTGCAATACTATTCCTCAGGTTTACGCCAGCCTGCCAATGCTTCGAAAGATCGATGAGATCGTTGCAGATCTAGAAAAGCACCCAGACTTGACGAAGATTAATTTGTTGTGGAAAGAATACGCCAAAGTGAGCCAAAGTGGTTTCAGGTATAGCGAAAAGTACCTTCCCATTCGCGACGAGATTGTTCACGAGATTTCGTTGCAGGGAAACAACTATACGGACTTTCGAAGTTACGATGATTTCCT
>JANMNR010000431.1:0-1999 GCA_031368325.1 Pirellula sp. | reverse complement strand
GTTTGAGTGATGTTCAAGTTGGAGGCAAGTTGGGTGTTGATTGGAAGTCGGACATCCAATGAACTGTTGTCGGTGAGTTTGCGCTCGAGGCCAAACGTCCATGTGTTGATGTCTAGACTATTCCGACCACCCGTTGGAGTGTAGCCCAGAACATCAATATCGGTCGCATTGTGAAAGTGGCGATAATTGACGTAGAAGCGATCGGTCACGAACGGGCTATTGTTCTCTGCAATATTAATTCGGCTGCCACCAAATGATGGGTGACCGATGCGAACAGCGGGACTGCCAGTTTGTAGCAATCCCACGTTTGGGTTTGAATTATCGTTTGGAAACCCTCCAAGCTGAAAAACGCCGCCGCCGCCGCTGGGTGTATCACCCATCATGTAGGGAACATCGGAGAGACTGGAAAACCGACTTTTTTGCGGTGGCTTGGGCGTGTTCGAAGAAACCGGCCGAGCGGGACGATTCGAGTTCGTTGCTGGCTGAGCGCTGGGTGTTATGGTTGGCGTGCTCGGGTTGCCGGCAGGAGACGGGGTTTGAGCGAAGACGCTTTGCCCTACGGCCGTAAAAACCGCCGCGTTAAGGAGCGCCCGATTGAGTCGTCGCAAGGACATGATCATGAATCGCTATCGTTAAACAAGTTACTATCGCCAAACAAGTTACTATCGTTCTAATCCGTACAGGTTTTATCGACGTGCGCCATAGGACTGTCACAAACAAACTAGGCAGTATTAGACAAGTAGGGAGTAAAAGTGACGCGACCGGAATTGATAGCTATCGTGCGACCTAGTCGCAACTCGCGTTAGCCCGATACAGCCAACAAAACTCAATTGGTCGGGCGAGCGGCGGCATTGCTTATGAATGAATCGAACGACAAGACCGTTGCCGTCTTCGCCGCATACATGGATGCAGGCAATGGAGCGCCCGTGTTTTCACCGGTCAGAGGATTGATGCCGGGCATCGATAGGATACTGAAATCCCAGGGCGGGGTTCCCTCGAGAAACTGGAAGAGATCAACAAATCGAAGTCGACGCCCACTCAACAACGCGATCTAGCGGTTGCGTTACGAACGCGGGCTGAGCTTATGAATACCGATACCCAGTCTGTTGCGATTCGGGACCTCGAAAGGTCGATAGAACTCCTAGAGGCGCTAGTCGCAGCCCATCCAGATCGCGTTGAATTTGCTCAAGAGTTGCAAGAGTCCTGAGCAACGCTCAAGGATAAGAAACTTTACTAAAAGCGTCGGTTCACAGATAAGCTGTATTCGAAGTCATAGACTCGATCTGAGCCAGTTCGAATTGGCACCGCGAAGCCATTGGTAATCAACGTTCGCTGAAGTACGGCTTGAACAGCAATCACCGTATCGAGCAGATCATTTCGATTTGCAGTGTTGCCAAAGCCGTCGTCCGAACCAATGCCAAGGGTTGGCGCCGCTGCGGTGGGTCCCAGGAAGTCGGCGTCGTTGAGCGAGGTCGTGTAATGCATTTCGCTTTGGAGGCCCACGGAGTTGATCATCCTGTCGCGATCATTTTGCCACAACCACTTCCCAGCCGCTAAATTGGCTCGCAGCAAAACTTGCTGGTCAACTCGGCCTTGCAAATCGAATGCAGATGTTTGGACGCCGTTTGAAAATGATGTTCCGTTGATGCCGACGCGTGATGGATTCAGTGGTACGTCGAGTTGCAAAAAGCTCATTCCGTACGTAGACGAAGTAGGGCGAACGATGGATGCCACGAAAGGGGTCAAATTGACCGTGTCATTCTGGTAGCGAGCGTTCATTGACAGTTGGAAGGGCGATGGGGCTCCAAGCGGAATGCCGCTTGCTGGATCGTAGTTCTGAAATTGATTGTCATTGATATCTGTTCGAATCGACACGTTGGGTGCGGTTGGCAAGTTCAAAGCGGCACCTGCGGACCAATAAAGTACATCGCTCTCAACTAATGCGATTTTATAGATCAGGCCAAGATTGCCGATGGAATTATCTGTGTCATTTAACGGG
>JANMNR010000420.1:0-12879 GCA_031368325.1 Pirellula sp. | reverse complement strand
ACGCACGGTCGTGCCGACTCGCACAGATTGATTGACAAGGATCTTATTGCTGGCCTTTACTGCATCGGCGGTGAGCCTCGCACCGAGAAAATAGGTTGTCGAATCAACTGGCGTGCCGGGTGCATCCTCGGTTGCGCTGGCATTGCCACTTACGAAAACAAAGAACGACGCGGAAGTAGAGGAGTTTCCAGCCGCATCCGTCAGCACCACCTGCAACTCAGATTGGCCGATCGGAAGATCTGCAGTCAAGTTCACTGTGGGAGGCGTGAAACTTAGCTTGTCTTGCGAACCACTTGCAATTGGTATGGATATTTTGGTACCCAATGGCGTCTTGACGCTACCTTTGACCGATACGATCTGAGCGGAAACTGCGTTTGGGAATCCAGCAAACTGCTGATCGGAAATTGTGGTAGCGTAGCTAACACTCGCTCCAGTGGAGCTAGTACTTGGCACAACCTGAACTGGCAGCGTGGACCCGCCGACGACTGCCGTGTTCAGAACAAAAGTACTCAGCTTTGGCGCATCTTTGTCGACGGCAAACGACGTAACTAAGCTTGCTGCGAGGGCATTCGCGGCCCGATCAACGATGCTAGAGGATCCAGCATTTAGTCTGAGGGTATACGTTCCCGTATTGTCTGTAGCAGTTGCGATGTTTTTTAGTATGAAGGAATCGGTAGGACTCGAAGGGCTGTTCGATAACAATGTCGCTGTCGAACCAACGAGAAGATTCGTTGTACTTCCGTTAACCGTCAGCGTTAGATCGTCCAATGCAAAATTGGAGACAGGATCCGCGAGACCAGAGCTATCCTTGTAGGTGAACGCAGTGTCTTCTGTAATTCTGGACTTCCGCAATTCCGATTTGAGTGTCGACGAAACGACAGGTGCGAAGGTATCCGCGCTAAAGACAACTTCATCGCCGACTGATGTTACGGCATTGCTGGTCGCTTCTGCATGGATTGTGTACTGACTTCTTGTATTCGCGATGGGGGAGGAAGTCAGGTCGATTTGCCACTGTCCGCTTGCGTTTGTCGTAGTGAAAAGGGGCGAACTGAGCCCAACCAATTTAATCGTCGCCCCAGGGTCTGATGTACCGCGGATTACTGGTGTGAGATCGTTTGTGAATGTCGGAAAGGTGAATGAACCCGTTCCAGGAACGGTGTCGTCATCCAGTCGGGTTAAGGTTGGACGTGCGACCAGCCCCAAGTTAACGGTTCGAGGAGCAGAGGTCGCTCCGAGCACATCCTTGATCGTATACTTGAATTGGTCTGTTCCGTTTGACAAGATTCCGGCTGAATATCGAATGACTGGCACTCCGGCAACGATAACAACCGACGTACTTCCATTGATTGAGGGGGCCGTAATCGTTACGGAATTAGGATCCAACCCGTCCGATTCTGGATCCGTCGCTAAATCGAACGCAGGAATGTCGACTGTTCCACCAGCAGCGACGGTTTTGTTAACAGATCCTCCCGGAAAAACAGGAGGATCGTTCTTGATAGTCACGTTCACGGAGGCTGTAACTGTGTCGAGTCCGTCGAAAACCGTGTACGAAAAGGAATCATTCCCTATGAATGCAGGGTCGGTTGTTTGGTAGGTAAATTGTCCCGTCGATTCGTTCAATGATACGTTGCCATGCTGCGGTCCACCAACAACTTTATAGGCAAGCGACATTGGCCCGTCAGCATCCGCTGCCGAGACAACGCCCGTGTTGCTTCTTCCATGTCCTACACTGAAGCTAACGGCCTGTGTTGCCGGTGGACTGTTTCTTTGGACAACTGTATCGATAAAGGCATCAATTACCTTCGAGCGCACAGCACCTTCAGATCGAATCGCAACGAAAGTTATGTGAGTAGAACCAACTGGTACTGTTATATTTCCATTAAACTGAAGCGTTGTCGCATTGACAACGGATGCGCCATCAATCGTAACGTCGTTACCGGTGTCCACGCTTACTAGAAGAGAAACATTTGCGACTGAAGTATGACTGCCTGCTGGGAAATTGAAATTTGGATTTGTGACATTGGCCCTTAGACTAAAGGTGTGTGAACTGCTAGATGAAGGTATGCGAATCAAGGAAGAATTGGAATTGGGAGGAGAAACAATGTCGAATTTGTGCCCACTGAACTCACCATCTTTAACAACATACGTAGCCAGCAATCGTCGCGTCTCTAGTTGCTCAAGGTTTAGTCTTCGGTGCGTTGCTCGTTTTCGACGAAGTTTGGCGAGTTGAGGTTTTTGAATTTGCATAGTCACTTTTTTGTTGCTCTCGCGATTTGAAGATGAAATACAGTGAGGAAGTTACGGCTTAGAAATATCCGTACTGTGGCCCGTAGAAGCGGTTGTTGAAATTGCCGTAGTACTGTCCTTGGTAGTAGTTGCGGCCTGATGGCAACTTACCGATTAATCCTCCGCTGGAGGGCTGAACGGTGGATTGTGCTCCTGTATCTCGACCGATTCGGGCCGAACGTTCGTTTTGTGGCGAAACTCGCGGGGCCGATTCCACGGACCTCTTCTGAAATAATCGAAGCCTTGGGCCATCTGCCTTGGCCACTTCGCTCATGATTGCCGCACTCGAAATCAAACACAGAAATGCCACCACTTTGGATCTAATAATCACAGAGCTACCCTTCTCCAAGAAAACGAAACATTTCAACGCTTTTCTCAATCAAATGGACTTGAGCTTCGGCCCTCAACCTAGTCCGCCGTCTGGCCTTTCGCAAGGAATTTAACGTCTTTTACTTTTAGGCAAACTTTAACGCTCAGGCGGATCGACGGATTTCCGTAGGTGGA
The DNA here is from genome assembly GCA_031368325.1 of Pirellula sp. GTDB lineage: Bacteria > Planctomycetota > Planctomycetia > Pirellulales > Pirellulaceae > JBKCUI01. Next base: position 10,089 of record JANMNR010000420.1, on the reverse strand, counting down.
CAGTTGAACGAATTTAGTTATACGCCCGCGGAAACCTCATTTTTGCTAGGGAAAACGAACAAAAACCGACTAGACGTGTTCAACCAAAAGCGTCACAAGGGGCTTTCTGGCGACTTAAGCTAATCGCGGTTTGACCTGATGACCGAAAAAGGAGGTACCCGCAGTAAATTCGGCAATGATCCTCCATTCCGATCCCTGTACACCCTTTTGTGAATTTGCAGTGATGGCCCAGGAACTGTTATGACCCCATCTCTCGACGCCAAACGCCATCGAAATCTTCCATCCTCGATCGGCTTGCCCCTCTTCTTGCTGTCGCTGGCAAACATGGGCTACGCAGGAGCAGCCGATGACGAATCCGCTCCGCCGGTTCGAATTCAGCTCACCGATACGAAAGACGATATCAGCAGCGAACTCGAATTCTCGGATGCCATGCTTCATGCTGCAACCGGAAAAGTGGACGAGGCATTGACTGCATTCGAACAAATCTCGGACGGCGATGTTGCCAAGACCTACTCCAAAGCGATGTGGCTGCTGAACGAAGGCAAAACGGACGAGGGGGCCATTCTCCTCGAACAGATCTGCAATGAGCCCGATGCCCCGGTTGATACCAAGAAGTACTTAGCGACCGCCTACCTGCACAGCCGCAAGCCTCAGGCCGCCAAGAAGGTGATCAACGAATACCTGACCGACCATACCGCCGATGCCTACGCCATTTACCTGCGAGGAGTCGCCGAAGTTCAGCTCGACGACCTCGAGAGTGCGAGTGAGACGTTTCAGATGGCTGGCTACAGCGTTGACGAGGCTCAACACATCCAACTCGCCATGATGCAAGTGCCGGTCGACGCTCAACAAAGGCTGCTGACCGTTCGGCCGCCTGAGGGACGACAATCAAGTCAAACTCCATCCCTCGGACGCGCTCAACTGAATCGGCCTTTCAATTTCACGGTCTTGACGGCGACCGACTACGACAGCAACGTTCCCTTGCGCCCTTTTTTCACAGGCCTCGGCTCCAATTTCAAACATAGCGACGCGCGTTTCGTCACGGCGGCCTCGGGAGACCTGAAAGTCGTAGATCGAGAAGAGGTCAACGCAGGTCTTCTGGCTGGCCTCTACAACACCTACCAATACAACTTGACGCAATTCAACATCGGCGACTACATGGGTGGCGGCTACACCAACGTCCTATTGACCGACAAATGGTTGGCCTCTATGCGTTACGAGTTTCATACAACGCTGGTCAACGACACTCAATTTTCAAACGACCATCGTCTAACTCCATCGGTCACGCGACTCCAGGAAAATGGACACACCACTGGCTATTTTGAATACAACCCCATCGACAATCGTGCACCTAAGTTGATTGACGCTCAGAACCAATCAGCTGATACCTATCGCGTCGGTGCCACGCAAGCGTTGTATACGTTCGGCGGTCAGGGCAGACTTTACGCGGGCTATCAATACGCCGATACGTTCGCTCAAGGAACCGATTTCGATCGTCATAGCAATATGATCACTGGCCGTATCGAGCGGCCCATGGCCAAGGGTTGGATTTGGGATCTCGATACTCGCTACGCGTTTGATGACTACGCAAACGGAAACTCACTCGACTTTACCGAACGGGCCCGCAAGGATCGCCGTGTCGAAGTGCGGACCGGACTTCAAAAGAACTTCAAACTTCCCGTCAGCTTTCGGTTGGACTACACCTACATTGATAACAGCTCGAATACGGCCAACCTATTCGGTGTCCGATTCTACGATTACGAACGTCACGTAATAAGCACTCAGCTCATCTTCTCTACCCGTTAGAGCAATTGAGACTTCGCATTCTTTTGGCTAAATTTGGAATCGATTATGTTGAGACAATTTTCCGCACCAGCAGTTCTTGTCATGCTGTTGGCTTTGACGAATCCATTGACAACACATGGTTTCCAAGCGGCAGCGAAACCTTCTGAATGGTTGGGAGCGGTGACCTTGTGCGCCGGCGAGTCTCGAATCATTCGACAAGAAAAGCCTATGGCAGCCGTCTACGGTGCCGGTTTCAGTCTCAACGACATGTTGGTAACCGGCGAGGGTGCAACGCTCGCTCTGAAAGTGACCGATGGTGCATCACTAACGATGGCAGAGAAAAGCCAAGTTGCCATACAGCAATCAGGCGAAGGGCTTCGGTTCACCGTCATTCAGGGCGAAGTCCGAGTGGTTCATAGCGGAAATCAGCCGCTGGAGGTTAGCACTTCGGAGTCGCGAGTCTTTTTGAATCGCTCCATCGTCCGTATGCAACGGACCGGCAATGCATCGACAGTGCAGTTGGTATCCGGTTCGGCCAAACTCCTATCTTCGAAACAAGTCGCAGTGGGACTTCGTGCCGGCGAAACTTATGCGCTAAGCAATGGCCGAGTTGCTGCGGTCCAAGGAGCCGAATGGCGAATCGATCCTGGCCAAGTGCGGCTCGCTTCCGCTCAACAAACCAGCCCAACGTTGGCAATGCCGACCGCCCAGGCACCGCAAAGCCCGACCCAAGTGCCTAATCCCAATGCGACTCCGTCGCCTGCACCCAACTCACCACAGGCCAACAGCTTGACTGACGAGGAAGAACGCCGACGTCGACTTCGCGCGCAAACCCAGACACGCGGAGGCAACGCACAGGCACCAGGCAGCAGGAACGGGACTGGAACCTCCTTTAATGGCAATTCGTCACTCGGACTCGGGTCGTTCTCCGGCTCCTCCGGCTCCTTTTCCTCCGGTGGACTGTTCGCGGATGCCAATCAACAGACGTTTCAAGGGCAAGTAACGGCTGGCGACCCTCGATTCGCTACGGGTAGTGCTTTTCCTGGCGCGATCCATCTGGTAACTGCAGAAAACAATGTTCAACTTAATAATGTGACACTGAACTCAGCGGAAAGAACAACCATCGGTTCAAACAACTACTACTCGGTAGGGGTCGGACAAGCTCCAACCAGTCAAGTCGTCACGGACGCATTCACCGCTTCGAATCCGACACCTACCACGTTGACCGTTCCTCAGTTCAATGCGCATACCGTAAAGTTGGATCAATACGGTGTACCCGACGCGTCCAATCCCGCCAGCGGTGGCCTCGATAGCAACATAGGTATCACGGGCTTGGTTGGGGCGACTCCCAGCGGACCAGCTATTATTGGAACGGCACCGCTCGTAGACGAACGGGCCAAGCTTAACGGCAATGCGACCTTTGCTCTCGGCGAGTTCCGTGTCGCAACCGATTCGAATGGAGGTATCACGTTCGGAATCCGACGTAGCGATCAGGATCGATTGATCGTGAAGGACGCGAATGGAAACGATGCCAACGACCTGGTAACAACGAATATCGACGTAAATTTTGTGGACGCGGTCGACGCACGGTTTGCCCCGAATGCACCTTCGGTGAAGCGGCCTGTTTCAGACCGCACCGCGTTGACAGGACAGAGCTTAAGGTACTCGGAGTTGAGTCCGGTGCGCAAAGCGGCTCTTACGACCATCATGGCCGATACACTCAAGGACTACTCCAACCGAACTGGCCAAACCCGATTTGTTGTCGACGGCAAAATTGTCGACATCAGCGGCTACCGACCGTAAGCGGCCGGATGTGTCAGCCCTATCGGCTTTCCGCCCCAGTTCGTCTCATTACCGCGTAATTCGCTCGTTACCGCTTGAGTCGTTCGTTACCGTTGAATCACACCAGCTCATGCGATGATGCCACCAGCAGCTATATGTCGCACTCCCAGGCTAACGACCAAACTCTTTTATCGTTAGTGCGACAAGTCGCGAACGCTGACCGTAAATGCCGCCCAAGAGATCGGCTGACTCAACTCGGGACTTTGAAACAAGTCCCTCTGGGCTTTACGCAGCGCATCTGCCGGTGAGAGTTCTGCCTGCCACATGTTTTCATAGAACCGAGTCATCAACTCCTTTGTTTCCTCGTCGCCAACCTTCCACAACGAACTGACGACTTGGTCTACCCCCGCCGAGTGAAAGCTGTACACAAGACCATCGATCCCTTGTCCCGCTTTCGACTTGCCAAGCCCCGTCTCGCATGCGCTGAGGACAACCAGCTGCATCTGATCTAAGTCCATAGCCATTACCTCGGACGCTGTCAAAAACTGATTGGCTGGCGACTGGCCCGACGGCGAAGCGGCAAGCACAAGTCCCGTGTCCAGCGAGGATGTTGCATCGACCAATCCAAAGGCATCATTATCTCCCCTCTTTAAATACAATCCATGCGTCGCGATGTGGACAAATTGTCGGCCAGATATCTTTTCAGCCACGGAGGGTTTGTCGGCTCGAATGCCCGTCAATGAAGCTGTTTCGCCAGCAGCAAACTTTCTTTTGAACGCATCGGCTACCCCCTCGATCTCGCTCAAGGTCGCAGGTAACCGTTCCCACGAATCGCTCAGCGGCCCATATTCAATATCGCCGACCACCAACAACGACGGTTCTCCTTGCTTTGTCAAATCCCTTGCTGAGGAGTTCAAATCCAAGACGTTTTCAAACGCGATATCCTCAACCCAAAATCTACTTTTGTTTATGCCAGGCAACGCTCCCCATGGCAACGAATGCACCACCCCATCCGCATGGATCTCCAAACGTCTCAAGCCATGCACCATTTGGAGTAGCGGTGCTTGGACGAGCGTTGCAACACGTTGTGCTGCCTGGCGTTCGTCCGGATGCTGCTCGGTTATGAACCTAATCCACTGCGTTGCCGCTGATTCCAATTCGTTCGATTCACCCATCGATACTCGACGTATCTGGTTCCCCGTAGCGACAAACGCTACAAACTCACCCGATGACCCGATCGCTTGGCCCGCATCTGGCTGCCGATACGTTCGAATCTGCACGATCGAAACAAGGGCCGAGTCATTCGGGAGCGATTGCAAAATCGACTTGAAACTGCCAATGCTGGCTGTGGTTGCCTCGGTCATACTCGATTCGCTTTGCCCGCGCCGAAGATTCTGAAGCTGAGTCTCAATGGTCCGAATCTCTTGCAGTTGCTTCTTTTTTTGAAGAACCGAGACACGTCGAAAGTAAACTTCACTCAATTGCTTTTCGAGAGCCAGCACTTCCGCCAGGCTCTGATAGCGTTGCTTGCGTTGCGATGCGCTTTCAAGCCGATTCAAAACACCCTTCCATCGCGCCACAACATTGAACTGCTCCGTTGCCGGCAGTTCTAAAGGGACAGCTAGCTCTAGATAACTGTCGAAGATGCCTGGCCATGCAATGCTCTCTGGATGCACACGCGTCTCTTGAACGATGGCGATTCGGTCCCTAGGATCAAAAACGGATTTGAGGTCTTGCACGAGTTTTTTGTAAGCTAACTCCTCGGCCCTGCGTATTAGCAACGCAGCTCGCTGTCGGTCGCCTAACGCTAGATAAGCACGCGATGCGCCGGCTAACGCTTCGGAAAAGCGAACGTGATCTTGCGTTGCAATGGACGCTACGAGTTTTGCCGCATCTCGAAATAGGCGAGCTGAGTTGTCTGGATGCTTTCTTGCCAGCTCAATCCATCCCAAGTTGATCATCGACTCAGCCGCGATTAGCTGGTTAGACATCGCGTCACTTTCGATTTGTTTTTTGCTCTCCTCGAGCAGTTCGGCGGCACGGTCTAGCTCACCTGTCAGATAATGGCTAATCCCCAAATTATTCACGAAGTTGATCTTTAAGGCTTTGGCTTGGGCGAGAACAGAAACCTCGGGGCTATCGAGGATATTCAGTCCATCCACAAGAATCTCCCGGGCTTGTAAAAACTCGCGATCTCCCTCAAGCGCTTTCGCCATATTGACGCGCCAGTTCATCGACTGCTCAAGATTCGGATTCTGCATTTGAAACAAACGGGTCTCCTCCAAAAGCCGCCGGGCGTTGGGATAATCTCCCATTCGCAGAGACAGCAGTGCCTTCTGGTCGACACCAACAACGATGAGTTCCACGTTTTCCGTCTTTGCTGCTTCCTGCTCATACTTGCCATGCGCTCCGAGCGCCGCACCGTAGCTGCGTTGTTTGATATGGTGGTCCACCCACTTGTTCCAAAGCAGTGCTTTCCATTGTGGGGCGATGCCAGGGGATTCGCTAACTGGCTGCAACTCCATCAAAGCCGAATGGAGCATTGCAAAGTCCTCCAACGCATTGGCTAGATAGACTCTTCCGAATTGAGCCAATTTGATAACTTCCGCGGGCAGTCCGATTTCAGTCATCGCGCTTTCGAGAATTGCAATTGCCTTAGCCAATTCTCGCTTTTTGCCTTCTGCCGAAAGCGTTGGGTCAACGCTCGAGAGCAGGTCTTTGACTGCGATTTTGTTAATTATCTCCCATTGCAATACATGGTAGAGTTTCGGGTTCGACGACTCCAACGGCGTGGCTTCTCGGAGAATGTCTAACGCGATTTCAATGTCGCCCATTCCATTTGCGAAACGATGCTCGAAGAGAAATCCTCTTGCCTCCAGGCGCTCGTCCGAGCCAACCAATGCGTCTCGCTCGATCTCCTCAAAAAGCTTAACTGCGTCATCCACTTCCAAGGTTTTTAACTTGAGCTTGCCCAAATGGAGCTTGAACGCATGCTTGTCTTGCCCAACGTAGTCGCGGCACAAGTCCTCGAACGCTCGAGCAGACTTCAAAAGTTCTTCAATCGAACTTTCACTTGCGCCTGAGGCTACGTAATTCTGATAAGCCTCCTCGGCTTGCTTCTTAGCGAACTCCATTTGGTCGCGACTGACATCATTGGCTACGCTGTACGACGAACAAGCTATCCCAGCGACGAAAACCAGAACGCAAATCAATCGAACGCATACCATCTTGAGGCACCTACTTGCCAATGGCTTGATTGCGGATCGCCTGAGCTACACCGCTTTGAGGATGGTACGATAGGAGGATTGCAGCAAACTTAGCGGCCTCATTGAGATCTTCTGTGCCTGGCTTAGTCGTGCCGTTGCCCGTCAAGATGATATCTACGATCCCCCAATTGGCTCGCAAGTTGGCTGGATCGAGTTCGGCCATACTCGAATAGTGCTCCAGAGCTGTTTCCATATTATTAAGACAAAATCGCGAATAGTCCGCTTGCAACTCTAAGTTGGCGAGTGGATCAATCTTGGCTGCATTGCGTCGCGAGAACGCGTCACGCAAAGTCTTTTGCACATCAGCTACCAACCCAAGTTCATCCTGACAACTCGCTTTGAGAATGTAGGCTTCGATGAGGTTCGGGTCATTTTCGATCGCGTCCTCCAAAATGGCGAGAGCCTTCTGGCAGCCAGCCTTTTGCGCTTCGCTGTCGGTCAGTACCGCCAGTGCTGCCGTCTCAACGTTGGCTCTTGCCAATCCAATTAAGGCTGCAACGCTAGTCGATGGCAGCAACTGGACTTGTTGGGCACGAGAGCGGCTGTCGAGCCCAAGTCGATCCAAGAGCTCACTGCGTCGCTGAGGAACGCTTGCCAACCATGCATTTTCCAAGCTAAGGTCCGCTAAACCAACGACCACCGATGAATTGCGACTGACGATCTTAGCTTGAAGTCCATTCGTGACTTTCGAGCACCAAACCACCTTATCAATTCCAACCTTTCCGGCCGCCAACGAGCAATCCTCCAATGTCTTGCAATCGGCAAAAATCTGACGACTCGTCATGAAGTCCGTAACAAGCAATTTCGGATGGTAGTACAACTCGCTAGCTAGAAGCATCGCGTAAGCGGTCACCTCCCCTTGGCTTCCGTCTGCATCCTGAGGAACGATTGCAATACGCTGTCGTTTGCTTGCCTGCTCCCGTGCCTCTTTGATTTCATTTGCATTGAGCTTGAGCGATTGAAAGCTGGTCCAAACCGGACCTCGACTAAGCCTCGCGGTGTCTGGTCTCTTCGGATTAACCGGCGGGAGGATAAACACAAGACTCACGCATACCAGTAATTTAAAAAAAGACATTTACGTTCTTTCGATTTGAGACTGTCTAGTCACCCTCGCGCTGGGAGGGTCGAGTGGAGCAAGGGGGCGAGCAACGTGCCGACAACAATTGTGCCAGTCAGTTCATTCTCCCAACCCTGTCCGCATTCTAGTGTACGCCAATTCATCGCTGGGGCGCTATCTTTGAAAATTCCTCTCGCTTCGTACGCCGCAAGAAATCGAGGTCAGGGTCTTCCTTGCCAGCATCAAAAAGTGCTTTCTCAGCCAAAAATGCGTCCTTTAGACGTTTCCAACCCTCGTTAGCAAACGCTTCCAAGTCTGCGGCGATAACCTGGCTTGACTCCAGCACTTTACAGGACTTGCTGATTATGCAAGCCGAATTGTATTGCATTCTTGGTGACCCAAACGATTCCGAAGCACTGATGAACTCCTTCAGTCGTGCTACTAGGCCGTCGCTTTCGCCAACTCGCAACAATTGAATCAATTGTCCAAGCTTCAGTTCGTCAATGGCGCCCTGAATTTGCTCCATCAGTCCTTCGGCGCCGGCCTCGCTCAACAACTCAATTCGTTTCGTTGCATTCATTTCGAGTGCACTCGCAGCCTGGGTTAGAACCTCCAGCTTCTTAGCGTATTCGGAGTTAGATGCCGTCAAAGCATGGTAAAAGGCAGCCAATGCAAAGCTCACACGAAACCGCAAAGACGATTTATTTCGTTGAGTCAAATCAGCGGCCACATCGTATGCGTCATCGTAATGTTTCTTGGCAGCGTCGAGATCTCCGCTTGCAGTTGCCGTACTACCTAAGCCGAGATGTGCGAGCGTTGCAAGATTTCGGTACTCCAAGACTTCACTCTGCTCTTCTTGTAGCTTTTCCGCAAAGGTCAAGGCGGATTTATAGCTTGCTGTCGCGGCCGCAAAATTGTTTCTGTCGGATTCGTATTGAGCCTGATTGTTCAATGCCAAGGCATATGTTTTGATGGCTTCCCGGTTTTTGGGCTCGCGTTGAATGATCCATTCCAACTGTTGGATGGCTGCACGAACCAACGATTTGGTCTCGTTTGCAGCGGCATCATCACTCGACAAGTACCTTGTCTCATTGATCAGCGATCTGGCCAGTTGGAGCCTCAATGGCGAAGACCATTCCGCTTGCTTGGCATCCATCTCAACAAGCCTCAAGGAATCGCGTAGCACCTCCTTTGCATGCCCGTTGGATTCCATTGCGGCAAGACTATCGCCTGCGTCCAAGGAAAGAACTCCTTTGTGAATGAGAGCCATTCCCTTGACCAACCTCTGCCGCCCAATTTCAGTTGGAGAATCGGAGAAGCTCTGAATGGTTTGGAAAGCCTCATCAATTGCTTTCTTGGCGGCTGAACTGTTTGCGTCGTCGCTATAGACGCGGCTCAGTTCGACTTGAGCCTTAGCCACACTGACGGAGTCTCCTGCGGCAGGTAGACTCGTTTTCGGAATACTTCTAAACGTGCTGATTGCGTTCTCAAGGCTGGAGATAGCGTCTGTTCGCTGGTCCAACATGCGTTGCACTGCCGCCAATCCAACAAACGCAGCTGCCGACTCTCGCAACAGTTCTGGATCACTTGTTTTAACCGCTGCGATCCGTTTGAAGGAATCCGCCGCCTTCCCCAATAGGTCCAACCGAATCTGTGTCGCTCCAGGCAAGTCCTCCAGCTGGTCACTGGTATTTTGCAAAAGTTGATCGGTCGTTTCCCTCGCGATGCGCAACAACTGCGTTGCTTCTTGCTTGGCGCTCTGTTGCTGTAGTCTTGCTTTATGTATCGTCCACATCGCGATCAGACTGACGATGGAAACAATGAGCAGGCTGATCGATGCCGCCCGTACCAGCGCAATGTGATCGCGCATCCATCGGCTTGCGCGTTCACCAAAGGACTCCGGATGGACCGAGACAGCCAAACCATCCATCCAACGTTCCAAGTCCAACCGAAACTCGTCGACACTCTGATAGCGATCTTGCCGAGCAGGGAGCATCGCTTTCCGGCAAACAGCATCGAGCGCTTTCGGTATCGAATTGGAACACTGTCTCGGTGTTGGGACGCGGCCATTGATCACTGCACTGGTAAAGTTGGCTAGCGTTATGCCTGACTCCATGAATTTGATCGGTGCCTCACCCATCAACGCTTCAAAGAGAATAACACCCAAACTATAGATGTCCGACCGATGGTCGATTTCCG
>JANMNR010000412.1:0-15294 GCA_031368325.1 Pirellula sp. | reverse complement strand
GAGTATGCGGGTAAGCCGACGGAAGCAACTCTTGGGCAGTTGTTTCCTGGTAGGAGGCACTAGCCTCGATAGCCCGCCGTTCTCGGCCCAGGAAAAGCGAGACACCGAAAAGCGAGTTTTCATCGCGTGGGTTTCTATGTTTCTATTGAGCGAACCGCAAATTGACTTCATTGTTGCTCGTCGACGTGCAATCATGGTTGTTGGTCTGGTGCTTATGGCAGTACCGCTGGTGCTGGGTTTCGGCTTTGGAGCCTTGTCGGGGTTCATGCTCTTTTCGCTTGGCATTTTCTGCGTGTTTTTTCGTAACTGGCGGAGCGAACCTGGCGTTTGGATGTTGGCTATTTTGCTTGTGCTCACACTTGGACCCTGTTTTGCCTACTTCGAGTATTTTCAATTGATAGCGATTTTCGCGCCACCAGGTAATTTGGCGGGGCGTGCGATGGGCTGGAATCAAATACGAATGTCCTTAGACGCAAGCGTTGCACTTCTGATTTTCGCAAAGACCATGAAGCTCGTGGTGACTGTGGCTATCGAAAACTGGAAGCGAACTCGGACGGAACGACCTCGTTACCGAGCCTAAAATCGTGACCGAACCCCAGTAGTCAACCGGCAGTATGGGATCGAACAAGCCAAGTCATGCACCGACTTGGGTCGCGAAGTACGAGACATAGGACGATTGTGCACTTGCACTGAATTCATAGGTTGGAGTATTTGAACCGCTTCGCCCATTTGCAAGTCGAGTTGACTTTATGACCAAATTTTCCCATGCAACCTTTTTGATTCTGCTTGCAGGCTGCCAGCCGTTCAAGTCAAGGTATGCCATGGAAGACCGCGAGTATGCAGCAAAGTATGCTGAGGGGGCAGAGCCAGGGGATTTGGTCGGCAAAGCCAAACAGGCTATCGATGCCCGTCATGTTGCGGGACTGGGTGGGTTGTATGTAAGTGGAGCAGGCCAGTACACAGGCAACGAAGACAAGCCTGTCATTGGGGCCGAAATCGGATACGAATCTTATCCTACGAGCTATTACTCCCAACGCATCGGTGCAACAGTTCTCTTCAACGGCGAGCTACCCTACGCTGGCATCGATGTTGGCGCTCGGCTTCAATCTCCAACTCGCTTTGCTCCATTTTTGGGTGTCGGCATGTTCAATGGAGTTATCCCTGCCCTTTCAGTGAAAGCGGAGGATGATAATCTCGACAACGATAAAGATGGCGCTATCGACGAAGACGGGGAAGCAGATTGGGGAATCGAGGGCTATACGGTTGCGGTCTATCCCGAATTCGGTGCCCATTTCTGGATCAATGGAACAGGCCGAGCAACGGTTTACACCAGGTACTTTGTTAGTTCGGCTGGGCGTGACCAAGACCAATGGATTCTAGGCGGACAAATGACCGTATTCTCGCGTTGACGGCTCTGGAAAGTGTCCGACGAGCGAAAGTCGATGTATAACGGAATGCCAATCCATTATGTCGACTCGCTTTTACCGATGTGGTGAAAAACCATGATGAAGCTTCAAGTCACTTTTGCTGTGTTGTTGTTAGTTTGTTTGTCCAGCGAAGTCGTCATGGCGCAGCATTGCAGTGGAGTAATGGAGTCCTACTTGAGTCGGATCTCTTTGAAGCACGTGCATCATTCGATTCGTTTTGGAATGGAGTACCGGAAAGATGGAAAACTCAAAGAAAAGTACCAAGCCTACCTTGTGGGTTATTTTGAAAAGAACGCGGACAAAATCCCATCAGCCGCACCCCATGCTTTGATCGATACAACAATCGTGACAGTCTTGCACACTCAGTTGATTGAGAAGAACGAGAGTGAAGGATACGACATGGAGTTTCAGATATCCTCTGAAGAACTCGCAACCAAAATGATTCGACTTGGTTCCTTAACCAACATGGATCGCCCAACGCCGATTGACCCTACTGGATTTTATGAAGACAAGGTTCGATTGGCGGTCTTTGTCCCATTCTTGGACGACGAAAAGTACGCTGTCCTTCCTGGCCTTCCTTTGGACAAGCACGAATGCAACTACTCAGGTGAACGAGCTCTCATCTTTCAGCAGCTGCCCTATCTGTTGACGATTAGAAATTTGGGTGGCAGACCGAAAACGATCTACATATATGCCGACAAACCAGTTCGTCCAGGCAAATAGCCACGAGCAGTTGGAGATCCGCTGAGTATTGTCTTGCCAGTTACGATGCTGGCCCTCATCTTGCAATGGCTTTTGCGTTCGTTCTTGCCGCGGACTTAACTTCCGCTTTCGTGACATGTTCATCGAGCCGGGCCGAATAGTCTTGTACGCTTCCCGCGCCCGAAAAACCGACGACGACTTTATCCCAACCGAGTTCCTTGGAGATCATTCGACCAGCATCGATATCAAACTTGATCGTGCCATTGCTCAGTTGCTGGAGCACTTGAGCCTCTTCTTTGGGTTCCGAGATCACGGTTAGCATCTCGCTTCGAACGGCAATTGTGGCAACCCCGGCGCTTACCTTGTCAAACCGAAATAGTTCTCGGAATCGGACGGTCTTGATCGAACCATCTTCGCGACCAATGCGGAGTTCGCGTGGTACCGCCCATGTGGCTCCAACCGCGATGGGGTTCTTTGGAACCGGAAGCGTGATGTCACCCATACCGAGATTGGGTGGATTGCTCTCATCGCTTCTCGCGATAATCATACCTTGTTCATCAATGGTGACCGTGGAGATAACTTTGCCGACGGATTCGGCGGCCCTCTGGAATTGAACAGCAGGTTCGTCCCCACTTTTCGAGCTGTAGCGTATTTCCTGACCCGCTCCTATGCGTTGTGACATGTCAATTTCCAGGATCTTGTACTCGAACGTCATTTCGCCATTTTCGACTTTGGAGACCTCCCATGTTTTTTGAGATACGGTTCGGGAATGCGAATTCTCTTCCGTAGAGTCGATCTTGGTGTCGGTCTTGGCGAGGTGTGTGACTTCGCTGGTGATCACCATGCCGGGTTCAAATTTATAACGAAATAGGTATTCCTCACCACCAAGCGTTGAAGGGGTCTCGGTCAACTCTTTACGGTCGACCTTGCGAAGCGGGGCTGAAGGTGGTGTTGCGATTTGCGATGGAGCCGATTTAGCAGCAGGCTTTGCGCCCGAGCCGACGGCTTGGGGTGGTGTTTCGGGTTTGTCGTTTATGGCTTGTGAGTCAGTTGTTACTTCAGTAACGGATTCGGTGTCGGTGGGCTTAGCAGTCGGGCGTTTTGCCGGTGTCGGTTCTTGTTTTTCCGAGGGCCGCTTAGCGGGTGTTGGAGATTGTGCAGCCACAATCCCAGCGCCAAAGAACAGGACGATACAAGCCAGACTAAAACGACATTTGGCAAAAAACATATCAAAACCCCACTTAATATTCAGCGAGCAAAGAGTGCCCAAAGTCAAATAAACCAACGAATCGAAACGAAAACCGTTAGGGTAAATAGCAAAGATGCGGCAGCTACGTCAAGCTCGGGCGAACAGCAGAACAGACATCGAAAAGTGAGATAGCCTTCTAGGGCGCACGGCGGAAGTCTAGTAGGATAGGATAGCTTTTCGCGAGGCCGCCTTCCCCTCGTTGCCAAAACTTGCCGTTATTGCGATTACCCTCACAGGACTTTGTTGTGAAAACCAGATTATTCGGACCAGCGACCTTGGTTGCCGTTTGCACTTTGACCCTTGGATGCATAGTTGCAGTTGGTAAGGCAGATGAAAAGCTTGAGAAAACGGAACCTTCAAAAGTACAGGAACGATTGTTCGCGGATTTGAAATTCCTGGCTTCAGATGAACTTCAAGGCAGGTCGGCAGACACGCCTGGATTAACGATGGCTGCCGACTTCATTGCAAACCGTTGGCAAGAGCTCGGCTTAAAGACCGACCTATTCGATGGAAAGCCATTTCAAGAGTTTTCGCTGCCAGGCGGCGCCCTGTTTGCGGACCCAAAAACCAATCATCTGGCCATCACGACGCCAAAAGGCGAGAAGCTTGAATTGGCCTTGGCCGAACAATTCCAACCTCAATCGATTGGCAGAAATGGCACGTTCAATGGCTCAGTCGTTTTTGCGGGATACGGCATCACCTCCGATCGAAACGATCTCAAATACGATGATTTCGAAGGCCTCGATGTGAAAGGAAAAGTCGTCATCGTTGTGAGAAAAGAGCCACAAATGAATGACCCCAAAAGCCCGTTCGATGGCGCGAGCCCGAGCCCTTTTGCTTTGTTTACGGCAAAACAAACCAATGCAGCCAAACACGGCGTGGCCGCCATGATCATGGTTAACGATCAGCACTCAGATAAGTCTTCGCCGGACATGGTGCTCCCCGTATCGGGTGGCGGAACCGCCGTCTCAAACGAACAAGTCCCAACGCTTTTCGTCCGCCGAAGTGATGTGGAAGGTTGGTTGACCAAAGCTGGCAAGTCGCTCTCCGAAATAGAATCCCAAATCGATGTTGACTTGAAACCGCGATCCTTTGAATTGACAGGCTGGAATGCGGAAGGAAGCGTTCAACTGAAGAAACTCCCGTCGATGAATGTCATGGGGGTTTTGCCAGGTCAAGGTGCTCTAGCTAACGAATACGTCGTTCTCGGGGCTCATTTTGATCATGTTGGCATGGGTGGCTTCGGTTCGTTGGCACCTGGGACGGTGGCAATTCACAACGGCGCAGATGATAACGCATCTGGTACCGTTTGCTTGTTGGAGGCAGCTCGGCAATTGAGTTTTAGAGCTAAAGAGGCTAAACCAGACGCGCCTAGACGCACCATACTTTTCATCGCCTTCTCGGGCGAAGAACTTGGACTTTTGGGGAGTGCTTACTATGTCAAACATCCACGCTTCGAACTCGAAAAAACGATCGCCATGCTAAATATGGACATGGTTGGGCGACTCACCAACAACGACCTGATGATCTATGGCACTGGAACCGCAACAGAGTTTAACGCGATGATAACCAAAGCGAACTCTTCGCTAGCATTTCTGATTCAGCGGCTACCGGAGGGGATGGGAGACAGCGACCATCAATCGTTCTTTGAAAAGAGCATCCCGGTTTTGCATTTCTTTACGGGGCTCCATGCCGATTATCATCGCCCGAGTGACGATTTCGACAAAATCAACCTGAGTGGAATCGAGCGTATCACCGATATGGTCACAATGCTCGCAATCCAACTTTCGACGGATGCCGCGAAACCCACCTTTGTCAAAGTCAAGGGGCGTGGTGTTCCACTTTCGAATACACCGAAACGGATTCGACTTGGTGCCCGACTGAAATTGAACGTGCAAGGCGTCGTAGTGGATCGAGTGTTGTCGAGCGGGCTGGCGGCAAAGGCCGCGCTTCAGCCGGAAGACAAGATCCTGAACATAAACGACGAGGAAACCTCAAGCAGAGGAGAATTGGATCGCATCCTACAGAAACTTAAGAAAGGTGATATCGTCAAGATTCTTGTAGAACGGGGTGTGGAAAAAATTGAGCTGAAAATTGAGCTAACCGAATAGATCTGCCAGATCGCTATTTACGCGGATTTCCTGAATCGTCAGAATTACGGATGAAACAGTGTGGCGACAGATCAGGTCGGTAAAACACAAAATGGAAAACGATGGAATGTTTTCCGCAACAAGCCGTTGAGATTAAACTCGACCGCCCACAATTCACTTAGCAAGGAGTGCTGACAAGTGCATTTTCGAATTTCAATCGCGACCATCGCTCTCATGGGCATCTGTGCCGCACCTTCTTTTGGCCAAGCTCCCGGAGGAGCCGCACCAGCGCCCCAAGGACCCAAACAGGGCCCGAGCAGCATTGGCTTAGTTGACGTAGGATACATCCTAAAAAATCATCCCAACATGAACGCCAACATGGAGGAGATCAAGGCGGAAATGACTCGTGCGCAAGAAGAGATCGAGTCGCGCCGCACCGCCTTGCTGAAAGATCAAGAAGCGATTGGCGCAACCTTCCAGCCTGACACCCCTGGCTTCAAGCAGAAACAAGAGAGCCTACTGACCGCAGAAAGCAAACTGCGAGTTGATTTCATGGGCAAGGAAAAAGAGTTCGCGGAAAAACAAGCCGCCGTGATTTACAACTCCTACCAGTCGATCAACAGAGCGATCGGTTTGGTAGCGGCTCACTTGAATTATGATCTCGTACTCCGCTATAGCCGCGAACAAAATGAAATGGACCCGAAGAAACCGCAGTCTGTCAATTTCGGTGTGCAACGCGATGTCCTTTACCATAACCCTGGTATCGACGTGACTGAAATGGTTCTCGCTGTCCTCAAGCGAGACGAGCCAGCGAAAGTTGCTCCGCCAACAACAGCCACAACAGGTGGTGCAACGCCACGACAAGCGGTACAACCCGTTGGACAGGGTCGCAGTCAGATAAAGTAGACCGTTTCCAAACTCATTTGGAAAAGTATTTACTCAGGAACCGCAAACCGACTTTGCCGTTCCTGAGCCGAATCAACAGACCTCATGGCCCACAGGCGTGAGAAGGGTTCAGGACGAACCCGATGCCAGATAAAATTTCCCCACGGACACGAAACGGATTTCGGCGTCACGCATGCAACAAATTAGATTCCAACAAACGATTGAACACATGGCACATGTGAGCGGTCGCGGCTATTGGTCGGGCCGACCAATCACGCTGACCTTCTTGCCGAGCGCACCCGACTCAGGAATCGTTTTTCGTCGCGTAGACTTACCAGGCAGACCTGAAATCCAGTCGACCGCGTCCAACCGCCGCGACACAAGTTTACGGACGACACTTGTTCGCGACACATGCCATGTCGAAATGGTAGAGCATGTGAATGCAGCATTGTATGCCATGGAAATCGACAACTGCATCGTTGAATGCGATGCACCCGAAATGCCGGGTATGGATGGTAGCGCCCTTGCATTCGCAGTCGCACTGGAACGTGCGGGCACTCGGAAGCAACCCGCCGCAGCCAGCGAATTCGCACTGACCATGCCGTTGCGAGTCGGCACAGATAGCCAATGGATCCAGGCCATCCCATCCTCCGATCCAGGTCTTACGATTCAATATCGACTCGACTACGGTCCCAACAGCCCGATACCCGCTTCGACGACCACCTACAAACTCGATCGCGCGACCTTCGAACAAGCCATTGCCCCGGCTAGAACTTTCTTAAGCGAAAGCGAGGCGCGAGGGCTTCAGGCACAGGGCGTTGCATCGCACGTGACCTATCGCGACTTGGTCGTCTTTGGTCCTAATGGCCCCATCGATAATGCGCAGAGATTTGATGACGAATGTTCGCGACACAAACTGCTGGACCTCATCGGCGACTTATCCCTTTGTGGCTTGCGAGTTCAAGGAAAGATCATTGCACATCGAAGCGGCCATATTCTCAATGGAACGCTAGCCGAAGCGGTTCATGAGCTGAAAAACTCTCAGGTGCCGATGCGCAGCAGATACGCAGCATGATTGTACTTACCACAAACCAACTATTCATTCAGACACGTTCGGGAACCTTTTCATGCCAACAATAATCGCCCATACAGCAGTGGTCGACCCTCGCGCCGAACTCGACGAAGATGTTCGGATCGGTCATCATTGTGTCATTGGCGCCAACGTCCGAGTTGGCCGCGGTACCCGATTGGAAAACAGCGTAACCCTGACCGGTCACACAACGATTGGGCGTGATAATCGTTTTTTCCCTGGCTGTGTTATCGGTGGCGAACCTCAAGACCTTTCCTACCAAGGTTCTCCCACCCAAGTCGTCATTGGTGACGCGAACGTCTTTCGTGAATGCGTTACGGTCAATCGCGGTACTGAAAAGGATGAGGGCATCACCTCCATTGGTAGCGATTGTTACTTTATGGCCAATTCCCACGTCGCGCACGATTGCCTGGTCGAGGACCGAGTCATCATGGCGAACACAGTCATGCTCGGCGGACACGTCCGCGTCGAACACGATGCAACCTTGAGCGGTGGCGTCGCGGTTCACCACTTTGCATCGATTGGCTGCTATAGTTTCGTGAGCGGATTATCGAGAGTATTACAAGACATCCCACCATTTATGTTGGCCGAAGGTTTTCCGGCCCGACCTCGCTGCGTCAACGTTGTTGCACTCAAACGCAAGAACTTTTCCGTTGCGGCCATTCGAACCATCGGTGAAGCTCACAAGTTACTTTACCGATCTAAGGTGGGCGTAAAGCACGCTCGAGAAATTCTACAAGTAAACGGAACCCTGTCCCCTGAACTTGAAATTCTATTTGCGTTCATCGACGACTCGCAATTAGGTCGTCACGGTCGAGGTCGCGACCGCAGGGCTTCGGCTGCGGCTTAACACTAAGAAAAGACTTGAATATGAGCCAGGGCCAAAACAACTCCGGATCGAGTACGCCTAGGATTGGGGTAATAGGAGCCGGCCATCTCGGTCGCATCCATGCCAAGCTCATCGCAGCCAACCCAGCATGCAATTTTGTCGGCGTCGCCGACCCATCGCCAGACTCACGAGAGTGGATCGAATCGCAGCTCAGCGTCCCGGCCATCACGGACTATCGAGATTGGCTAGGTTCTATCGATGGAGCGATCATCGCTGCTCCTACATTCCTTCATCACCAGATCGGCACTTGGTGTTTGAGCAACGGCATCCATGTTCTTATGGAAAAGCCGATCGCAAGCTCTCTGAAGGAGGCCAGCCAACTCGTTCAACTCGCACACGCCAATCAGCGGACGTTGCAAGTTGGCCACGTCGAGCGGTTTAATCCCGCGTGGCAATTGGCTTCGTCTCATTTTTCATGCGAGACCATTCGCTACATGGAAGCGGCTCGCGAGGGGACTTACACAGGGCGAAGCACGGACATTGGCATTGTGATGGATCTGATGATTCATGACATCGATCTCGTTCTAAGCGCAGTGCAATTGCCGGTCGATACTATTTTTGCTTATGGATGGAGTGTTCTCGGTGAACACGAAGATTTTGCGACGGCCTGCCTTCGATTTCGAAACGGGACCATTGCTAACCTAAGGGCATCCCGAATCGCGTCCGCAGCAAAACGACAAATGCAGGTCTATGCCGATGATGGCTTGACGGAAATCGACTTCGCTACGAACACAGTGAGCCATACGTCCGCAGTCGAGGATGTTGCGAACGGTGCGAGGCAGGCCGATAGGTTACCACCCGAGCTTCGGGCCAAAGTGAAAGAAAGTCTTTTCGTCGATTGGTTGAAAAAGGTCGATACCACAGCCGTGCCAGCTAACGCAATTCAACAAGAACAAAATGAATTCCTGCTTGCGATTCGCTCCGGCAAAGCGGTGACCGTTACGGGGGAGCATGGGCAACGAGCATTGGAAGTGGCCGCAAGGATTCTTGAGCAGATCGCGATCAACCGCCCAGTTCGAGACATCATTCCAGCGGCGGCTAAATTCGGACAAACCAAAGCGGCATAATACCCAAGTAACGCATCATACCGAAGTGATGCACTGCGATGTGCTACTCTTATCGACTGATTCGCATGGCGAGCCATTCTTTGAAAATCATTTGAAATCGCACGAGGTTTTCCGCTTCTGGGAAGAATTGATTGAATGTCAAGGGGCCGGTGCTGGTTCGGTAGTCTGCTGCGATTGGGAACGCGTTCACACCAGCACGTCGGGCTAACGCAATAGCTCGTGGCATATGAAACGCACTGGTCAAAATAGCGCAACGTTTGCCTTGCCAATACTCAGGATGTTCTCGCAATGCTGCCATTTCGGATGCCGTGTTTTGGCCTGGTAATTCGGAAATCGCATTCGCCGGAACACCCATGTTTTGCCAAATGATTTTGGTTTGATAGCTCGGATCGTCTTCCTCACGAAAGTTGCCCGCAATACTGCCGGCGATAACGAGATTGTCACCGGTGGTGACCAAGTTCTTTGCTATGCCGGACAGGTAAAGGCTAGCTGCATAGGCAACTCGCTCGCCTGACGAACCAAGCTGAGCCCTACCGTTTGGCGAAATGCTCGTTGCCCCGCCGAGCACTACCACATAATCAAACGGCTCGTCTGCGGATGTTTCTGTTGTTTCCGCCTTAGCTTCCCAGGCTTCCACAACGAACGACCCAACGACTCCGGAACTTAGCATCCACATTGTGCCGGCCCCTATGAGCAGGAGCCATCCAGCCCTGGTTTCATTTCGGCGAATCATCAAAACCCCTACCGAGATGACTGCGACAATAGCAACAAACAAAGGTTGAATCATGTTGGTCAGCAGTTTTTCGGCCGAACTTTTTCCGCTGACGCCAAAGGTTGCAATCAACGGTAGGCACATCGTAGCCGCCATGACAATGATCGTGGAGCTTAGCCAACCAACCCGAGGTTCATTTTTTGGTATCGACATTTAGGACCGTACTTTACTTTTCTGGCAATCGAATGAAGCCTTGCCAATCTTGCGGTGCAGAACGGCCGTGTTGCGCGATAAAGACCGTTAAAAAATCCTTGACGCGGTCCTCGGCTGGAACCTGATGCAGCAATCGGAACGCTTCGCCCCAGTTTCCGTCCTGCAAACCGTCCAGGGCTTTTTCGTACGCCGTGATATGCGCATCACTTAGGAGCACATTGGGCCCTTCAGGCGGCAGTAATTCGCTGACCATGAGGGGGGTGGTCATCCCCACGGGCAATACACGAGCCACGCGTCTTGTTCGAGCAATGAACGGTGAGACTTCTTTCCTGACACGATTCGCTGTTGCTTCATCCATCAGGATCGGTGCACGCAGTTGTTTCGTCATGCTCTCCAATCGAGAAGCGAGATTGACGACTGGCCCAAACACCGTCACCTTCACTTGGTCCACTGTGCCGATACGTCCAGCAACGGCACGACCCGTTGCAATGCCTAATCCGGCACGGAAACCAGACAGCGGATGTTTCTCGATGGCCGCTGCTGCTTCGAATTCTGCTTGAATAGCGAGTGCCGCCTGAGCGGCTTGTAGAACAGAACTTTGCTGTTCCAAGGGCCAGCCCCAAAATCCCATGGCTGCATCGCCATGAAAATCTCCAACCACTCCATTGCGATCGAGAATGTGATGAGTCATGACACCCAACGCATCGCTGACGCGCCGAAGCAACTCTAATAGTTTATCGCCCGACTCTTCGCTTTGTCTGGAGAAGCCTCGCAGGTCGCAAAACAGGACCGACACGTTTGCTTCGCGTGGTGCGAGCACCTCGTCTGGATCTCGCGTTTCCAAGGCCTTTTGCACTACTGGAGCGAAGAATGGGCGGAGAGAATCCTGTCGACGTTGCAGCAATCGCGTCTGTCGTAGAGAGCCTAATGTGGTTGCTGTTAGTTCTGCGAACTTCAGATCGTCCTGCAGATCAATTGCGATGGCAGCGGTTGCACCTCGGGCGTTTTGGGGAACCATGTTTCCAAAATCACCCGCTACATAAATGGCCCAACCCGGACAAGACTCGCTATTGATAGGGGTGCAAAAAGCCCAGTCCACATTTTCGCTTTGGGTATACGACTGGCTCGCATCAATGCTGCGGCTCCAAACGTGCAAAACGCTTTCTCGACTGCTGATAGCCTGGTGAATCAACTGAGCGGATGGAGAGAATTGATGCCCCAGCAAATTGCGCGAATCCCAATGCAGGAGTCGGATGCCAAACTCATTGACTTCGCTCGGGCTTGGTCCCGTTGCAACGCTGCCCTCGGGTTTTGCCACTGGCGGACCTCCGTTAGGTGGGTCGCCTACGATTGCAACAAAACTGGCCTGTTGGATTCCCTGCATGAGCACGTTAACTACGCGGGCGCACAATTCCTCGTCGCTGCTGCTGCTAGAGATGATCTCGGGAATTCGACTCAATACCTCAATACGTCGATCAGCATCTCGGTACCTTGCTTGTCGCAATTGCGATGGCGCGTAGGAATGCTCTGTGAGGGCGGGCATCTCGTCGGGTTGAGACACCATCCGCACCCGCTGATCTACCAAACTGAAAGTGGTTTGGCCAATCACGAAATGATCGCCGATGCCAATATCGAATTCGTCGTCTCGCAATCCCTTGTGGAAGATTGGGTTGCGAGCGTCCAAGAGTTTGGACACCTCTAGACGCGAACCGTTCCATATCAGTCGGACATGGCTACGCGAGATGCGATCGTCCCATGGGACAGCCCAGCCTGGGGCCGTCCGTCCCACGATCACCGGTTGGAGGGGTACCGGATCTTTGGGCAACGGACGTCGCCATCGGTCGGATGGGTTGGGCCCTTGAGCGATCAAATCCGGCATAGTGCATGGTTCATAGGCGATGGATACGGGAACACACGCTTACTACTTTAGCCAAAGACTTTCATGCCGGATAGCATTGAGATGCAAACCTCGACCTGATACACGCAGTGCACGAGGGTCAGCGGATATCTAAACGACAGGGGCCGGCGAGACCCATTCGCTCGTTTGGACGGCTTCTGTTGGGGCTTTGGACCGCCTACGCCGACGCGGTTTGTTGGCTGCCCATTCTTTTGTCATAATCTCAAAAACATCGGGGCTCTCGTACCGAACGACGTTCTTGCCTTCGGGGATAGGACCGATTAGTCCTTTAAAAATCGGCATTCCTCGCAGATCCAAATCCGTACTACTATCATCGATCCCGACCTGAGAGTGGGTCTTGAAAATCGATTCTGCGCTATGGAAATCCCGAATGCGAAGCGTACCGTCTTGAGCTCGGGTAACGACTCGAAATACATCTTTCTTTGACATGCTCTACCTCGGTCCATACCTTGTTTGCTGGTCGTTAGGCTCCTTCCGATTATTTGGTCATAAAGGATCGCAATCGAATTGTTTCGCTAGCGCAACAGCATCCATGCCGAAGTTTCCTTCACCAAGGTTCTTTCGACCGCTAGCGGCAAAAAGTTGCGAAGCACTTCTAGGGCTAGCTTTAACTGCTACAGAAGGTTCAATAGCTATTCGCGGATCGACCGACTCCAGATCTCCCTCTCCAAGTCTTTTTCCCGGGTGGGCCATTGTGCGTTCGCTTGACCATGGGTGCGTTCATTGGAACCCTTTTTGTGTTACAATCCTCATGCGATTTTCTATTGAAATTTTTCGGGAGTGTTATGTGACTGCAATCCCTGACGTTATACCTAAAGAGTCGACAACTGTTCGAAGGTCTAGAATCATGGTTTGTACGTCCTCCAAAATTATCGCCAGTTTGGTCTTGAGCTTGTGTGTTTTTCCTACGGGTTGTGACTCGAATAAGCCTCAGGCCAAGATTCCGCAAAAGCCGATGTCGGTTCTCCCCGAGGCGGATCGCGATCCCGAGTCAGTAACAACGAGTTTCACCGAGGCGGAGGCTCTCGTGTTTGGCCAGGCTTGGGAAGAGGCTGCGTCCGAAGGAGACCTGGATGCGTTGGAGCAACTATACGATTGGGGAGGGATGTTGCAGCGAGCGATCGACGGCTTGGGACTGAATGCCGAAGCAGCAAACGGCTTCAAAATGGGAGCTACGACAAAGTCGATGGTTGGCAAAATCGGAGGTCCGATTGCTGAAGTTTTGAAGCAAGGTGGTTCATATCGCTTGATTCGCATCGTGAGCCGGGGTGGGGAGATGCACGCTGTATTCCGTTTGCTACAAGCAGATCTAGGAATCAACTATCACGATTTGCGTTTAGCTCGCCGGGGGAATAGTCAACGCATCCAAGGAGACCGATTTTTTGTTGCGATGACTGGGGAGGAAATGGCGGACTCGTTACGAAATATCGTGGGCCCTGCCATCCAGAGTCAAGGTTCGATGACGTCAAAACGAACCGGGGAGCCAAACCAGGATTTTAAAGCTCTCGAAACGCAGAGCAAGATGATGCAAGCGGCCCGAGCCAAAGATACCCAAGAGGTCAAAAGACTGACTGCAACGCTCCCGGAAAAATATAGGGAAACAAAGATGGTATTGCTTGCCACGATTATGGCTGCAGACGTTGAGGATGAGACGAACTACCTAGCGATCTTGGATCAATATGTAAAAAAGTTCCCGAATGATCCTTCAGTCGGGCTAGTTACTCTCGACGCGGCTGTGATTCGTAAAGACTCCGTTTTGCTGGAGAAATCTAGGCAGCAAGTACAGGACTGGGTAGGCGGTGACCCCTACTTGGACTTGCTCGTCGGGGCAAACTTCGCCGAGATGGGGCGCCTTGACGATGCGATAAAGCTCACTGAGTCGATCGATGTGGCAAGCCTCAATCTATCCGAAGCTCACAACATGAAACTGACGATGACCTTGGCCGCAAACGACCATGCGTCGACTCTCAAAAGCTTGCTGGCGCTACGAGACGACTTTGGGCTGGAACTGAATGACTTGAGCTTGGACGAACAGTTTAAAGAGTTTGTGGCTTCGCCTGAGTTTGAATTATTGTCCAAGAAGTAACACGCAAGAAATAGGTTTGAAAGATACAGAAATGCGGCGGCATTTGCCAAATCGCCGCGTTGACAAATGGCTAAATTCAGTTCAACCTACATCTAGGTAGTTTTTCGTCCAACCCTCAATCGTACCGTCAAGCATTATGGTTTTAGCAATCCAGCGTTCGGTTGTTTGCTTTTCGTTTTTTGCGATTTGTTTCCTCTCGTTTTCTCAAGCCCATGCTCAGTCTCCAGTGGGTGCCTACCGAGGTGAATGGCGAAGCGACTCCAAAGGGCATCGCGGGCCCATGCGAGCCGTCGTTCAGCCAACCTCCGATGGCAACTACCAAGCTAGGTTTACCGGCCGTTTTGCTTTGGTTATTCCCTTTACGTACAAAGTCGCTCTGCAAAATTCCGTCGATGCTTACGGAAACACCTACTTAACCGCAGAAAAACCTCTGGGAAGAATCCTGGGAAGCTATCGCATGACAGCCCAAGCCGACGCCAGTGGATTGACCGGAAATTTCCAAGCAGCCGGCGATCACGGTTCAATCCGGATGAACCGAATCCGGTAGCCTTCATGGCTCGCACAACGCAACGCGTCCAATTTGTTGGCCATGCAGGAAATTTATTGGCCGGCATTGCTGAGCATCCAGAGTCTTCGCCTCGCGGGTTCATTCTCTTTTCGCACTGCTTTACTTGTAACAAAGACCTCAAGGCGATCGTTCGAATCAGCCGAGGCCTGGCGGATCTGGGGTGGGGCGTCTTGCGTTACGACTTCTCAGGACTCGGCAATAGCCCAGGGGATTTCAGCCGAACAAACTTCACGACGAACCGCGAGGATCTGCGTGCCGCAAGTCAATTCCTGGCGAAAGAATTTCAGCCGCCCACATTCTTAATCGGCCACAGTTTCGGCGGTGCAGCGAGTTTGTCCATGGCAATGGAATTATCGACCGTGCAGGGTGTCATTGCGGTTGCGGCCCCCAGCGACACG
>JANMNR010000344.1:0-5532 GCA_031368325.1 Pirellula sp. | reverse complement strand
CATGTGAGCTCTCTATGTTTCGACCCAGATAACGCCGGGATTTTCAGACGATGACACTATTGCTGTTAGTGTTCGTAGTATGGTCATTTCGCGGCACATTCGGGAGTTGGTTCCAGTTTGGGCGCCGTTCTTGCGTGGCGTTCTTGAACTTCCAAACTGCTCACCGACGTCCAATCGCGAAGATTTGGTTCGCGACGCTATTTTCGACTCGGTATGCGATTCGATTGCCGATGAAATCTACTTGCACTTCGATGCATTGACTCGAAACCACCCGCACCGATGGCAATCGATTCTTCACTGGCATCGCTACACCTTTGCGGGCATGGCAATCCACGATGAAAAGTTGCGAATGCTGCTGCAATCGACGTACAAGTTTATTACTTCGCATGGTGAACTGACGGTCGAACAGATTCTTGCAAGAAGCCGAGCGGATGCCCTCATTGAGGACGAAGCCGATTATGTCGTGTGGTATAACGCAGATCGGCGTCAGGAGTCGTGGCTCAACGAGTTTTTCGCGAACGGCTCAACGCCATGCATCCATACGTTGCGGAGTTTCGAGGAAACCTTGTTGGCAGCCATGTTGAGTGAAATCACTCTGGAACAAGTTGATTTGAGATCAGCCAGTCCATCATCCGATAAATTCTGTGAGTCCATCCTTGGGCTTGAGGAACGAACGGATGCTTCCGAGGAATGGCAATCTTTTTTCGAGTCATTGGACTCTAATATTTTTATCGCATCGACCGCTAACAATCAGCCCGTGATGGCCTTTGTCAACGAGCGTTACGAATTATCCAAGACGTTTGACGAATTGAGAGAGAACGGTGAACTGCCCCGAGGTTTCCAACGCTTAATTGATCAGCATTTCCAACGAAGTCCGGCAGGCAAGAACGAGATCATCCTCAACACCCAGCATCGACTGGTTCGTCGCGCGCTGGAACAGGGTACCTCGAGCCCTTTGGCCAACGTTTTGCGAATTCTGGTGATTGCAGCACTCAGCAAAGCGGGGGCTCGAGTTCAAGCGGCAGCGCAGGAAATGCAAGCCGAGGATCTTGAAGCTATCGCCGACGCGCTTTAGCGTGATGGTGCAAACCTGACGTTGTCAATTTTTCCTTTCAAACAAGCAACACCGGGGCAGTTCGCGCTGTTCGGCTAAATCAAGATGGACGCAAACGAGAAACCCACTGTCGCTCCGACTGCAACCGTATCGGAGAAGCGATCTGCCAAAAAGCTCTGGATAAAAATTCTCGGTGGAATTGCTTGCGCTCTGATTGTTTTGATCCTCGCTCTTCCCACGATCCTAGGTTCAAAATGGATTTACGAGCCAATTATCCAGCGGCTTGCCAAGGATCAGTTCAAGCTTGAGATCGGAGCTGTGAAGCTCAGCTGGTTGAACCCGCTTGAATTCAACGATATTCGGATCAGCCAGACGTTTGACGGTATGGTTACAACCGAAATTCCGCCTCTGGTAACGATTCCGAAGATTAAGTCGAACCGCGGGATGTTGGCCTATCTGCTGACAGGACGCAATCTTGGGCTAATCGAGATCATAGAGCCGAAGTTGGATATCGCATTGTTAGAAGATGGCGCCAATTTGGAACGGCTGGTGAGGTCGATCGCAGGAACGCCGGGCAACGAGGGGACCCAGGCCAAGTCGAAACCGAAATTGGATTTGGATTTGGCTGTACGTCGTTTGAGTGTGCAAATCGAGCAGATGGAGGGTGGCAAGACGATACAGTTCATTCCGCCGATAGACGCGGACATCTCATACCGAGCTCTCAATCAAGATCCGATGTTAGTCATTCAACCGATGAAAGTTTTGGATCAAGAGGTTCTCACCCCTGAACTAATCAAGTTAGGTGTAGGACTTGCTGTTCCGCTGTTGGCGAAATCTGCGTGGTTTGATGGTCGTATTTCGCTCAGCACAAAGGAAATCCGTGTCCCATTGGCCAAGCCCGCGGAAAGTACCGGTGAGGCAACGTTGACATTACATCAAGTGCGTAGCGGACCCACGGAACCTTTGATCGTTGGAGCGTTGGACGCGTTAGCGCGGCTGCAAGGCAAAGAGGCATTTCAGGAACTGGTATTTGTCGATGGCTCGCAAATTTTGGTTCAGGTTGCTGAGGGGCGAGTGTTCCATACAGGCCTCGAAGCAGGCTTACCACGACTCGATCCGAGGCTACAAATCGCGACACAAGGATATGTAGGCTTAGTGGATCGGTCACTTGACTTGAGCGTCGAAATTCCAGTGCCGATCGAACAACTCGCGCGTCGTGAGAAAGTACAACAATTGGGGGTGCCGCGAGTCAAGCTGCCGGTGGGTGGGACGTTGGATAATCCAGAGATCAAATGGGATGTGATGCGAGGTGAATCGGCTTTACTCCTTTCCGCCATCGCGGGTCGATTGCAGTCCGATTCGCCGTTGACAAGTACGATCGTGGAAGCGATTGGCGAAGTGACCGATGGAAAAGCGGACGACGCAATCGCCACTGCGGTGGATTTCGTCAAAAACCTAAGGCAGCGAAGGGCTCAAGAAAAGTCAGAAAGGGCCGAAGAGGTATTGCCGCCCAATGAAGCCAAAGAGCCAGAAAAACGTCGGCCCTTTCGCGATGCATTGAAGAACGTATTCAAATAAACGAACGTGTCAGTTCTTGTTTGGGCATGAGGACTGAGGCATGTCGGCCGAAAACCCAATACTATGGGGACGGTCTGCCAACGAGTAGAATCTATTCGAAGATCGGCTTGCGGTCGGCGGTGGATTCATCCGCGCGGTGGAAGTCCACGATGTCTTCTTGTTCCATCTGCCAAGTGTAGTAAGCGGGCATACCATCAACGACGGTTGGAAAGTCGACGATGCCATCGTGTGCGGACCGAAGGATTACACCAAGTTGCTCGAGCTCGCTGACGTACTCTTCAAGGTGAGCCGTCTCACTTTTCAGATCTTCCTGTATTTCGGTTATCTCAGCGTCGTAGACTTGGAAGCGGGCTTTTCCCTCTGTACGACGCAGCATACGTCGAAGATTGGACTTGCGCTCGGTTAGTTCTCGGTGGGATAACGAAATATCCGTTACGATCAAACGAAGCAGAGGCAGCATGGCCCTGGCTTGTTCGATGGTAAAGATTTGAGTTGTTTTCGTAGTCATAGCTGGCGGACGCCTCACTGGTTGTCTTAAACGATGTCGCACGTTTAAGTATCGTGTCAAGACAATACCGACAACTCGCGATTTAGGAAAGTTCACTTGCAGCAACGATGTGCCGGGTTTCCAATCCCCGCTCATCCTGGTTCCCGAAAATGCCTCCGAATGCGAATTGAGCCCCCATTACGGCCGGTTGGACCTATTCCAATTCTTGCTCGAATTATCCAGCATTCAATCTCTGATCATCCCAGATTGGTGAGAATTTACGTCCGACAGATACGGTAAATTCGTCGCAGACCTGGTCCACGAGCTCAGATGTCACCCGTTCCGACTTGCGGACCGCACCCGCAACGAGCGCTAATTCAGAGATTTGCGTGATTTTTCTGGGGATTCCATCGCTCAATTCCTGAATCCGTGTTATCGCTTGACCATTAAAAATGGAATCATCCCCTCCAACCTGCTGAATCGCAAAATCGAAGTAATCCGCAGTTTGTCCTAGATCCCATTCCGGCAAATCGATTTTGAGCTCACACTGGTCCAAAAGCCAGCGTGGCAGATTGACCATGGAATCATCATCGAGGCTTATAATCATGCTCCAACGTACGGGGATACTCCACAGTTGTGCTATGGTTTGATAGACCTCATCATTCAATTCATTTAAATTGTCCAGGAGTAGAACGCTTCGGTGTCCAATGGCGGCTTCGGCAAACAAATGGTCATTGATCCTAGACCAACAATCCTGCGACGAGGCGGGGAGTTCGTGTTGCGGTGCAACTCCGGTTAGTATGCGTCTAGGAGCGGTGACTCCATCCGCACCACGAAGGTCAACTGTAGACAGAGTTTCGTCAGGGTTTTTATAGTTCCTGGTGCGAATAAAGTGGTTCAGGAAGGTTGTTTTCCCCACGCCTGATGGCCCTATGAGCAGGCCAAGTCGTTTTTCTTGGGCGACAAGAAACTCGCACCTAGCCATCGCTTCTTCGATAGTTCCGCCGGTGAAGGTTCCACGGCCGGTTGGGCCGATCGAAAAGGGGGAACGGGCCAATTTCCAGTGTCTTAGGTAACTCATCCAGGATCCTCCACGAAATGCTGCCGATTTTTGAATTTCAATTTGGCAGGCCGAATTATTCCAACTTCATTCGTTCTCGACACGTACGTGGCTCTGTCTCCATCAAATCCGGAACCGCTAGCGAATTTCTAAAGCAATTTTGGGATTTTTGCTTAAGTAACTGGACGCGAATGGTCAGCAATTCAAATCCGCATTAAACTCGGTCGCATGATAGGCCCAATTTTCAAACGTGAGATCGCTACCTTGCCCCGTCGGGGCAGGCATTTCGTTAGTCGAGTCGTTTTTGCGATGATGCTTTTCGCAATTGTTTGTACGACTTGGCTACTTTTGGCCGGTATTCAGCCAGTGCAAAATCCGGGGGATCTCGCTCGATTTGGCGTTCTTATTTTCCAGCTTATCGCACCGTTTCAGTTGGTCGTATTGCTCTTCATGGCAGCCCTGTCGGGTACCGTTGCGGTAAGCCATGAAAAAGACAAGCAGACCCTTATCCTTCTGCTGATGACTTCGCTTTCCAACCCGGAAATGGTGTTGGGTAAGATCGGAGCCGGGTTACTTACCACGATGAATGCTTTTTTGGCTTCGCTGCCAATCGTATTTTCGCTGACTTTACTCGGCGGTGTTTCGTTAGAACAAGTGTTTGCGTGCACTTGGGTAACGTTTTGTTCGTTGGTGGCAAGTGCTACGCTTGGAGCCACCATAGCATTTTGGCGAGAAAAGACATTTCAGTCCATCGCGGTCACGATGTTGATCATCGCGTTGTGGTTGTCGATTTGCGAAGGAATTGCAAGCGGCAGGGTGGCGATAATCTCGCCGAGTGTGGCGACCCTATTGAGCCCGATCCGAGCCATCATGGATGTGACACAGCCTATTGCATCGGCAAGTGTATTGCCATTCTCGCTTCCTGGTGGCAATGCGATTCCATCGGGTCTGGTATTGTTGGGAATCGCTTTGACACTAACGCTACTCTCAATGCGAATGCTCCGAATTTGGAACCCATCGCGGGAACGCCGAGGCGGTAAGTTCGAAGCGGAGGAGCCTGAGGCATCAACATCGGCAATGCCCAATCCTCAATTAGTAGATGGTGCTCCGCGGCTAGTCAAAGCTTGGAAAGTTCGAGCTCCCCGTCGCGTATGGAACAATCCAGTGCTCTGGCGTGAGATGCGTACCTGGGCGTATGGACGTAAAGTGCTTTTGATTCGCCTCGCCTATTTGGCGTTCGGACTTATGGTGGCTTTCGGTGTTCGCCAATTTGTGGTGAGTGGATTGGCACTCCAAGAGACTAGCTTTCAAGAAGAGCTTGTACCTACGACTGTATCATTGCTTGCTCCGTTT
>JANMNR010000327.1:0-6433 GCA_031368325.1 Pirellula sp. | reverse complement strand
TCTATATTCAGAGTGGTTCGATTCGAGGAATTGTGGATTGCTATGATTCCGAATGCGCGGCTGTATGGATTGTGAATCGTGTCATGGTACAAATCGCACCGATTGACGAGGAAGCACTCTACGACGGCGACGAAAACGAAGACGTTGGAATGTTTGCGCTTGACGATTCGATTCGAATCAGCGAACAAGGCTTTGATCGCGACGACTGCGAAGTCATCGATACACACATGGCCTTCGTGCAATGGCACCAGCTGAAACGAGCGATCGACGCCATTCACAAGCAACTCAGCGACAAGCTAGATTCAGAGTAAGGATCGTCGCTTTGAGCATCATTCGCGCGCGGAGTCACCACCTCATTCGAGCCGACTCCGTTCGAAACTTTGAAAATGTTGTCGGAACCGAACTAGGGGCTGGACACAAGGTTCGCGGCCAAACGTCTCCCCTGACGCTCGAACCTATTCTGGTGAAGTCTCAGGTGGCGAATTCGATTTCACCGGCGCCGGCGTGAGAATCATTTTGTCTTTCTCAATTGTGATTCGCTCGAACTTTCTTAGAAACTCCGCGGACTTGGGATCCTTGTAAGCATCTTTGGCCAAGTTCTCATTGCGCAATGCATTAACGAATTCGGCAGGAAGCGGTTCGCCGTTGACCTCAGCATCGTCGAGGGTCACGATCAATATGCCATTTTCCAACGAAGCCTTCAATGAAATTCGGCCATTGAGATAACGTCCCTTGCCGCCTGGAACCATGTCCGTTGGAATACTAGCTTGAGCAGAAATCTCGCCGTCCGCGATGGTAACAAACAATTTGCCTTTGAGATCTTCATTGGTATTGATCAACGCGTTGATTTCTTCCGAAGTCAGCACAAGCGGCTCCGGCG
Organism: Pirellula sp.; assembly: GCA_031368325.1. Lineage (GTDB taxonomy): Bacteria > Planctomycetota > Planctomycetia > Pirellulales > Pirellulaceae > JBKCUI01. The sequence continues at coordinate 5,553 of JANMNR010000327.1, read as the reverse complement.
ATTCGTTTCGATCCAATGCGGACTTAAAATCGTCGATTCGCTTTTGAAAGGCCTCCGCTTCTTCTTTGGTGCTTTCCGCTTTAGGAATCTCGGCTGGCGTCGGTGAAGTGTACTTGTTGAGCTGCGCCATATAGTAGCTATACCCTGTATAAACTACGGCTCCGGTGCCGATCATCATTACCAGTACGACGGTCAAGCAACCTCCGATTAAACATCCCCATGGAAATCGCTTCTGTTGGACGTTTTGGTATTGAGTTGCATCGTTCATGAGTTGCACCAAGGTAAGCTTCAAATAAAACAGGGCGCTCGTCGCGAAGCACCATCACTTTCTACATCATAGAGATTTCGCAACGGACGTGCGATAGGCTGATAATGCCGGAATGATGCCTGCCAAGATCCCGATAACGATCAAGCCGGGAACGATGTACGGTTCCTGAGTCGAATTAATGCTAAAGAAATGAATGCGAACCCCTGTCGCGTTCTCGGTCCAAGCATTGCTAAGCGGACCAACCGCATGGCCCGCGATCCATCCAATGACACCACCCCCGACAGCGATCAATACCGACTCGACTAAAATGATGCTCGTGATGTGGTCCCGAGATGCGCCGAGGGCTCGCATTACGGCGATGTCACGTTTGCGTTCGCTCATGCTATTGTAGATGCCGACTAGAATGCTGATTGCGCTAACCAAGCACACGAGGCTAGTGATCGCCAGCAACGCCCATTTGATTGGCGAGACAAAGAAAATCAATAAGCCGCTGATTACACCGATCGGCGAAACGGCTTGAGCAAACGGCGTTTTATTGACACTTCGCTGCAACCCGAGCCCGCGCGTCCCATCCAGCTTTACGAGGATGGCCGTAACCTCGCGGCGATCGATGGGCAATCTTGTTTTCGAAAGCCGCGAATCTCGCTCCGGCGCTATGGCTGTCCCTTTGACTTCTGTTCCGGACCGTTGGTCGCGGTCGGGAGCCACGTGACCCTCGAGCAGATAAAACCCCTCGATATTGATAAAGGCCCCTCTGTCATTAGGAGTCCCTGTTGGCTCGAGAATCCCAACAACACGGAACCCGTCATTGTGCTTAGCGCCCCCCGCGGCTCCGTGCGATGCGAATATCTCGCTGCCGATATCGAGATTCATTTCATTGGCGACTTGAGAGCCAACGACGGCTTCGAAATAACCGTTGTCGTCCGAGTAATCGACGAAGTTCCTACCTTTTGCGAAACTGTACTTAAGGTCCGCACCATGTTTGAGCAGATTAAAGTAATCGGGGGTCGTTCCAACGCAGCGAAACGAGCCGACATAATCGCCCATACACATTGGTATGGCAAATCCACCCTTCATTATCGACGAATACAACCCGCTACGTTCCGGCTCCAACAAATCGCCGCCAATACGTTGATACTCTTTTTGCCTTTCGTCACCTGGCAAGTACTCCATGTAATAGGAGTACTTTACGTTCTCAACAGGCTGACTTAAAAAGAATACGGTATTGAAAGTCAGTTGGATATCGCTCCCTTTTGCTCCCACAATCAGGTTGTAGCCAACGTTGCTGGTGCGTTCAAAAGTTCTTTCGATAACACCGGAGATGGTCAATACGAGCACGACGAGGGCCACGCCCAAAGCCATGGATAGCATCGTCAATGCAGTTGGCAGCTTGCGATAGGCAAGATTGCGGATAGCTATGGAGAACAAGTTCATCGTTTTGGATCTTCTTGAAAGTGTTCTTACAATTCGGGGGATGCGGTGCGGTCAGTGAAGGCCCGATTGATTTGTTCCAGTCGTTCGACCCGTTCAAATTGATTTGCGATTTCATCGCTATGCGTAACCATCAAGATCGCGACCGATTCTTCGCGGCACACATCCTTGATCAAGTCGATGATGCGTTTTTGATTGGAGGGGTCAACGTTGGCGGTTGGTTCGTCGGCCAGCAGTAGTCGCGGTTTGTTTGCCAATGCTCGCGCTACCGCAACGCGTTGTTGTTGCCCAACTGATAGTTGGCTTGGTCGATAATGCATTCGATCCGAAAGCCCGACCTTTGCTAGGAGCTCCTTGCCACGTTCAGCGCTCAATTTCTTTCTCGCAAAAGTCATCCCCAATCGCACGTTTTCCAGAGCAGTGAACGCTGGAAGCAAGTTAAAGGTCTGAAAAACGTAGCCCATTTTGTCGGCCCGAATGCGATCGCGTCTCGATTCGGAAAACTCCGTCAACTCGGTACCGTCCAGTCGTATAGAGCCGCTGTCAGCAGCGACGATTCCCGAGATGATATGCAGCAGTGTGGTTTTACCTCCGCCACTTTCGCCGCGAAGGACGACCTGCTCTCCCTGTGCGATGTTCAGTTCTGGAATATCCAATATCAGCAATCGACTGCCCGATGGTTCGGCGTAAGACTTAATGAGATTGCGGATTTCTAACATGGAGTCGACGTATTGGGCGTGGTTAGGATTGGGGAAACATCAACTACGAAACAGAGTGGATTCCAGTTCAGTTTTTGCGGCAGAGTGGACTAAGCGTTCCTGTCGAATCGCTTGCTCTTCATGACGCGATCCATTTCGCGACTTGCATCGGCCTTTTTTAGTGTTTCGCGTTTGTCGTGCAGCTTCTTGCCCTTGCAAAGTGCTATCACGCATTTGGCTTTGCCTCGTTCCGCAAAGTAAACTCGCAGCGGGACCATTGTCAGACCCCGCTCTTTCGACCGCCCTACAAAACGCAGCAGTTCGTGTTTGTTGAGCAATAGTTTTCGGATTCGCTTCGTCGGATGGTTCCAAATCGACGCTTGCCGGTATTCCTCAATCTCACACCCGACCAGCCAAAGTTCGCCGTCTTTGACACGAGCATACGCTTCCTCAATCGAGCATTTTCCGTTACGAAGACTTTTGACTTCGCTGCCATGCAATACGATTCCACATTCGATCGAGTCCAGAATTTCGTACTGATGCTTGGCCTTGCGATTGTCGGTGACCATTTTGTGCGTGGGAGTGCTCACCTTTGCCGCAGTGGACTTTACATCCTTTTCTTTTGGCTTGGTTGGCTTTGGTTTGGTGGGTCCCGTTGGCTGAGCTTTTTTCTTATTCAATGTCTATTTGCTCACGTTTACTTTTTTGGAGGGAAACTCAAATACAGCAAACGTCGCGTTGAGCTCGTTTTGCGAGGGATACACGATTGGTAGCAAGGGAGGAATCTGCCCTTCGACACGACGGTCCAACAAAACATAGCGGATTCCATACTTGGCGTGCAACTCCCAGAGTTTTTCGTCGGTCCAGGGCTGCAGTTTCTTTTCTTTATCGAATTCGTACGCGTCCGCGAGCCTATTGCTCCACTCAGCGATTGCTTCCGCGTTTTGCGGTGCATCTTTCCAGCAGGCCAATTCGGCTCGACCTGTATGCCATTTAAAGGACTGCTGACGGCGTGGTGTCAACCAAAGCGAACCTGGCTCGGAGTTCTCCTTGATCCACTCGCACACTCGCACAAAGTCCATAAACTGCCTTCGCTGTTCCGCCTCCGAATCGGTCTTGGCCACAAAATGCGCTTTGTCTCCAGCCGGAATCCGCTCGTTCGAATTCGATTCAAATCGATACCCAAGCAATACGATTCCTGGGACAAACGCACAGACAGTCACAATGCAACGCGATGCGGATGAGTAAGGTGCAAATCGCAATCGGCCAAAAGCAAACGAGATCGCTAAAGCGCCAACCATCATGGGCATGGCAACGTCATTCCACCTAAAGAGGTAGAAACGAAGCAGTTTGGAGGTCTGCGTTGGGAACGATTTGCCGAAGAGATAGTCGACAGCTAGCCCTACTAGCGCGACTGCAAAACCGAACAGCCCCCATCCGATCACGAGCCGCATCCCGCGTGGAAAAGACTCAAATACACTGGCGTTCGACTTGTCGGTTGCAGAACCTAACCATTTTGATCTCGATGCCATCCAAAGCAAAACGCAAGCGCAAGCCAATAGTATGCCAAAGTCTTGCCAGCGAACCGTACTGAATCGGCTTGGTGCCAGATGATGCCCAAGCCTCGTATAAACCTGTTTCACGGCACTTTCGCTTGCAAGAACTGGATCGGTTCCCCAGTCAATCGCAAGTGCTGGCACAACGCCCACGATGACACCAATCAAGCATAGCGACCATCCGATCGAGTGAGTCGTCAACCATTTCCGAACCGAATAGCCGTCCAGAAGCAGAGAAATCGTCGCAACACAGGCAATTACCCAGATGCCGGTTACGACGTGGTAAGCAGATGCTCCCCCCAGCATAATCCACGCCAACGTCCAGCGGCGCTGTACGGCAAAAGAAAGGCCCGCGAAAATGAGTGCATAAGCGATACCTTTGGATTCGCAACCACCGACCACCCATTCGCCAGCCCAATGTCCAAAATGAAGTCCTGAAAGCCAAACAAGTCCCCAACAGCTTGCAAGCATCGGAGTATGGGGTTGTTCACCTCCCTTTTCTGCATTTCGCCAGATGGATCTGCCAAGCATTGTCCAACCGAGGGCCAAAAAGATCCACGTTACAAATCGTCCCGTCCAGACCGCCCAGTAAATCGGAAGACATTGGGTTAGATAGCCAAACGTTGCGAAAAAGAGCCAATGCGCATCACCCGACTCGAGAAACAAATCTCCTTTCCCAAAGTTATTGTTCCAGAAATGGGCCGCTTTGGTCCAATAGTGTGGTTCATTGATGGCCGGTACGGAACTGCCAGCATAAATAAAAAAAATGCAAAATACGCAGATGAAATCAACCAAAAAGGAGTTAGCCCAATTGGATTTAGGTTTGCTCGGATCTCCTTGAGGGTGGTTTCGAGCTGGTATTTCGGGAATTGTCATGCGGGTGTCGGCTGTTCGTTTCGGTCGAGATGGCAGCGAAGTTCCACACGGGGAATTCTAGGAAAACTAGGAAAAGAATAACGATCGCAGTTAAAACGACTAGCAACTCGGGAATTTTCAAGAAAATTTGCTTGACAGGACTTCGTTTTTCTTGACTGTCACGGTGTGGCACTTAGAGTTGATAGGAACTGATTATGCGTGTGGACACTAAATTTGGTCGTTGAGTCTCAGCGTTGTAAAGCAGTCTACGAAATTACAGGATCAGGAGATGGGTATTTTGCCCAAGGATCGCAGGAAGGGAAGTCATGTTAGTATTATCGAGAAAAAAGAACGAGAGTATCGTTATCAACAATGAGATCACGATTGTCGTGGTCGAGATTCGCGGGGACAAAGTTAGGCTTGGAGTCGAAGCCCCCAGAGAGGTGCCAGTTCACCGTCGCGAAGTATTTGATGCGATTCAAAGGAATCTAGACTCGCAAGAGTCCGAAAAGACAGAGCATACGGAAGAGTCGTAAGACGATCTTGCGTATGCCGGTCGCAAGGATGGTTTTTTCTGATCGACCACCTTACTCAGAAAAGCGGTGCATCGTTCGGCTTGACAGAAATTATCTGTCTCGTACACTTTCGCCACGCTTCAAGGCATAGCCAGCAGACATGCGGCCCCGTCGTCTAGAGGCCTAGGACACTGCCCTTTCACGGCGGTAACACGGGTTCGACTCCCGTC
>JANMNR010000299.1:0-1688 GCA_031368325.1 Pirellula sp. | reverse complement strand
AAGCGGCAGCAGAAGAAGCAGCGGCAGCCGCAGACAAACCCGCCAAGGGCCATTGAGTGCAGAAAGATCAGTCCTCGAAGATTGCGATTTCGCTTCCGTCCCGAGTCGAAAGTGCTCGCCAGAGTTGCTGATCCGAGCTACTTGAGAATGTACGAACACTGCCATCGCAAAGACCGCTAATCACCTTTCCCGTGTGGTACGAACGCGAGCCTATGAATGCGTAGGTGGGCTTGCCTTGACGACGGTCCAAACCCTCCTGCCAAGAGTTGTAATCAACATCCAAAACCTTGCCGGCAATGCTTACAGGAATTCTAGTGTTGGGAGGAAAAGTTGCAGTGAAGCCCGTATGGTGTACGCGTCCATCTGGCCATTCGGTGTGTCCTGTGTCTCGAAATGATGTTCCCACGGTTGCGATCGCAATGGCTTCTTGGACGGTGTTCGGAATCGTCGTCGCGGTTGGTCCGCCGTTTCGATAGTAGGGCATCCACGCCTTGACTTCGGAGATCATCAATGTCGAAGTGGTTCCGTCGGTGATGGCGGCGATGCGGAGGAAGCTGTTTGGGAAAAAAACGCCATTGCCTTTTCGAAATGTTGCTGGATCAAATACAAACCACGGACCGTAGTTAAATCCATAGTTGCAAGGAAAGAGCTTTGGACGCCCAGCTCCCGCGTCTCTCATCTCAGTACTGCGAGGGTCGCTAGGGCAACGAAAGACAGGCAAGGACACTGCATCGATGGCGGATTGATAATCCCAGGCCAAATTGACATCGACCTTATTGGCAAGCGATGTTCCCTCCAAGAAAGCCAAAATACGTCCATGCACTCCCCAGCCTGCGTTGTTAGCGGACGATGGAGAGTTGTAATCGACAGCCAGTCCCGGAGGAAATCTCTGAAAGGCGCTTTCGTAGCTTAGCGTCGCTAGTGCAAGCTGCTTAACGTTGTTCGAGCACTGCATTCGCCTGGCTGCCTCGCGAGCGGCTTGGACGGCAGGCAGAAGCAACCCAACTAGGATTCCGATAATTGAAATAACCACCAAAAGCTCAACCAAGGTGAAAGCGTGGCGGCCTTGTGTGTTTGGGTGCATCGGGTCGTTCCAGTCTTGAGTCTATCGATGGACAGCGGTGCAAACACAGTCCTGAGGCAGCCGCTTCAAGACTTCAATCTTAGTGAGAACACTCAAGACGACAAACCGATGAACAACGATTGTCCAGCGGCTACCTTTCGATGGCAGCCGCCTCTAGAAACGAAAAAGGCACCGCGACAAGATCAAGGTCAACTGAAGGTCCTCTCCCTCCTCCAGCCAGCCTCGAACAAATCGCGGTGCCATTGTTATCGGTTGATTTAAATTGAACTTTAACACACACACGCCCAACATCAGTCTCCCGACACCTAATATAGAATGCAGCTAGCGTACCAATTTCGGAATGCCATTCTTTGCGAACAACCAAGCACTCGTTTCTGAAGTCGCAAAAGGGTCAGAAAAAGCCTTTTTAGGCTACGGAATGGATCAAAAATCACCTCAAAACTTTTCGAAAATCTGCTAACGCTTTTGGCGTGTTTGGAAAAAGGCTGTCCCCACATGGCTGCTGCACAGAAAAAGGGCAGCGGCACTGCGCTGAAAGCAAGCAATTCATTTATCCCCGAGAGTTGTGGCGAATGAGTCGAGATTAGCGAATACGGAAGAGAAT
>JANMNR010000285.1:0-18845 GCA_031368325.1 Pirellula sp. | reverse complement strand
TCGTCTTTCGTATCGGTGAGCTGAATTCGAACCGGTGGAGCAGAATCGTCATCGGGAGCTTTTGCGAAGCCAATGTTTGCCAAGGAAAGAAAGAGCAGAGGCAAGCCGATCGAGGATTGGGTGTTTCGATGGCGTTTGGCGTCGAGAGGTGTGGTCATAACTGTTCCTGGGCCATCACTGCAAATTCACAAAGAGTTGTGTAGGGATTCGCAATGGAGGAACATTGCCGATTTTACCACGTGTACCTCCTTACTCGGTCATTAGGTCAAACCGCGATTAGCTTAAGTCGCCAGAAAGCCCCTTGTTTCGATCGTGTTCGACCTCGTCTAGTCGGTTTTCTTTCATTTTTCCTAGCGAATATATGGTTTTCGATGATGGGGAACTAAATTCGTCCAACGGTCCATTTATGGAAAAACGCTGGGTTTGCCCAATCGTTAAAGTTCACTCAAAAGCAAAAGGCATTAAATTCCTTGTGGAAGGCCAGTGGTCGGACTAGGTTGAGGGCCGACGCTCAAGTCCTTTTGATTGAGAAACGCGTTGAAATGGTTCGTTTTCTAGTAGAGGGGTAGCTCTGTGATTGTTAGATCCAAAGTGGTGGCATTGCTGTGTTTGATTTCGAGTGTGGCACTCATGACCGAAGTAGCCAAGGCAGATGGCCCACGGCTTAGACTGTTTCAAAAGACGTCCGTGGAATCGGCCCCGCGAGTATCCAGGCAAAACGAACGTTCGGACCGAATCGTTCGCGTTACCGGAGTACAATCCGCCGTACAGCCGTCTAGCGGAGGATTAATCGGTAAGTTGCCATCGGGCCGCAACTACTACCAAGGACAGTACTACGGCAATTTCAACAACCGCTTCTACGGGCCGCAGTACGGATACTTTTGATTCCTGTGATAATCCATGTTATCGATGCGTACTGCAACGCTTTCAATTGACGTTGCTTTTTCGAATTCAATTTATCTCGCTTGAAGACGCGTAGTATCAAAATGATGAACCTATGGAAAGCAACTAGCGCAAAAAAGAGAGCGAGACATCAGTTTGTCCGTCGATTGCAAATGGAATTGTTGGAATCGCGTCGATTATTGGCAACGACAATAACGTTGGTGCCCAACAACGACTATTCCCATACAGAAGTGAAAGTAACTTACGAAACCCGAGTCCCATCTACGGTTTCCACTGAAACGTTTGAATTCAATGTTAAGGGACCGGGGGATTCGACCGTTGCTGGGCATACATTTGAACTGGATGCGATCAGGCAAAGCGACTTGGACACGAAAACATATCCCGGTCTGAACGGCCAATCAACGCTGAACATGAAGTTGCCACTCATTCCACTTGCGCCGGGTAGTAACGCGTTTACCATCAAATTTAGGCGGATAAACCAACCCTTTTCTGCCGATCAAACTCAGGAGTTTTTGAATGCGCCTCAGGTCGTCACAGTGCGAAACCGTCTGCCGATTTTAACACCAGCGGCTTCGTTAAGCACGAACGAAGGAATAGGCATCACAGTTCTTACGTTATCCGATCCCGACAACGATACAATTTCTGTGCCCTCTTTGTCGGCGATAAATGGTTCTGTGACATTTAACTCCGTTAGCAGAACCATATTCTATCAACCGAGTACCAATTTCTTTGGAAATGATACTATCGTTGTGACGGCAAGCGACGGGCTTGAATTGTCGACCCGAACGATAACGGTCAGTGTTCTCCCTATCAATGATGCTCCGACTTTAGCCTCGATCGCCAATCCAAGTCCGATACTCGAAGACAGTGCACTACAAACGGTCAGTCTTTCTGGGATCTCCGCTGGCCCAAATGAAAGTCAAGCTTTGACAATCACTGCCGTGTCCAGCAATCCGGGTCTGATTCCAAATCCAACCATATCGTACGCAAGCCCCAGTGCAACTGGCAGTTTAGCTTATACGCCAGTAGCTGATCAATCAGGAACTGCCGTGATTACGGTGACGGTGACGGACAATGGTGGAACTGCTAATGGGGGCGCCGACACGACGACTCGTTCATTTACGATTACGGTCAGTGCGGTGAATGACCCGCCGCTTCACAATCCGATCAGCGGTCTCACCATAAAGGAGGACGCCGCAGAGCAAACGGTGAACTTGACGGGCATATTGGCTGGTGGCGGTGAGTCGCAACCTTTGCGGATAACCGCTTCCAGTAGCAACACCGGCTTAATTGCTACACCAATGGTTAACTATACCTCTGCCACCACAACCGGTTCACTGACCTTCACCCCAGCAAGCAATGAGTTTGGCTTTTCGGTCCTTTTCGTTACCGTTGAGGACGGTGGTTTGGATGGAAGTCTCAACACAGGTGCGGACAATGCCACTTTTGTTCGTTCATTTACGGTAACGGTGGATCCGGTCAATGACAGTCCCACGCTAAACTCGATCGCAAATCCAGCTGCCCTGCCAAAAAATGCCGCTCCGCAAACCGTATCTCTGTCTGGGATCTCAGCAGGCCCCAACGAGACGCAAGTATTGACGGTTACTGCCACCTCCAGTAACCCCGGACTAATTCCCGATCCAGTTGTTTCTTACACTAGTGCGAACCCGACCGGCTCTCTCGTTTTCACACCTGTACCCAATCAATCTGGGACCGCAACGATTACGGTTACGGTTGTGGACAACGGCGGAACAAGCGATGGCGGTGTAGATACGTTTATCCGAACCTTTTCGATCGCGATCGACACTGTTAATCGGACACCTACATTGGACTTGATCCCAAACCCGACCGCGATCGACGAAGATGCGTCTGAGCGATCGGTCAATCTTACGGGAATCACCGTTGGCCTTAACGAGACACTTCAGCAATTGACTGTGAGTGCGGTCTCAAGTAACCCAGGATTAATTCCCAATCCAACGATTACGTACACGAGTCCAAACGCGACTGGTACGCTCTTTTATAGGCCCGTAGCCAATCAATCAGGCACAGCAATTATTTCTGTTACCGCAATGGACGATGGCGGAACGGCAGGTGGGGGTGTCGATGTAGTTGTTCGATCCTTCACCGTAACCGTCAATCCAATTAACGACTCTCCGACGTTGGATTCAATCGCCGATCCGGCACCGATTCCTGGAAATGCCGGGCAGCAGACTATCAACTTAACCGGAATTTCTTCGGGCCCCAGCGAAACTCAGTTTTTGACGGTTACGGCCAAGTCCAGCAACCCAAGTCTGATTCCAGACCCAATTGTCAACTACACAAGCCCGAATTCCATAGGTACTCTTTTATTTTCGCCAGCAACGAATGTATCCGCGACCGCCACGATTACTGTTGCCGTCAAAGAAGACGATGGAACGGTCAATGGAGTAACGGTCTCTCGTTCATTTACAGTTACTGTTCAGAAGTTCAATTTTCCGCCGTCATTCTCTAGTGCATTAGATTTGAAGGTCTTGCAAAGCGGAGTTTTGAATATTGATGGGACCGTCGGCGCGGTGGATCCAGAAGGAAACGCAGTGGTCGCGTCTTCCATTCTGATTCCTGTGTTGCCGCAGTTCGGAACTGCGATTCTACAAACCATCGGTGGCATTCCCACGATTGTTTATACTCCGCTCCCCTCGTTTCAAGGTGTGGATCAGTTTCAGTACACTATTGCGGATGATCTCGGATCCCGGTCCGCACCTCGAACAGTCATGGTTGGGATCGTCGATCGTCCATTGATTACGGCCCTAGTGGACGACGTGTTGCCCGCAACCGGAACGCTTCCCTTTACAACGCAGATCTTTACCAATGATGTACTCCCAGTTCTGTCTGGAACTGCAGAGCCCGGCGCACAGGTTCAACTGGTGTCGCAGCCAGCAATAACGCTCCCCTCGGTGACAGCAGACGTGCAGGGCAGATGGCAGATTGCATTAACGTCACCATTGCCCGCGAGTCGACAGTCTTACTCTCTTTTTGTAAATGCCACATCCGCCGGAGTTCCTGTCTTCAAGAGCGACAGTGTTGTTTTTACTGTCGACACAACTACCCCTGCTGCGACTTCAACACTCAAGTCAGAGTTGCGTAAGTCGAGCCTCTCCGAGGATGTTGTGTTCCGGTTTAGTGAGCCTGGGAATGGAGCTGACCCTGTCGTAGGCTTCGGCTTAGAGGACTTGACTCTAACCGTTAGCGGCAATGCAGCCAATCTGATTGCAGGATCCACCGCGACACTGCAGCCAAATACGGCAGGTAACTTCTTCGACGCATTTACGTTGAAAGGCCTTGCTACGGTTACCGAAAAATCAGGTACTTATGCACTGAGATTGAATGCCGGATCGTCCGGTATTGCTGACCGAGCATCAAACCTTCTAGCGACGAGTTTGAACACTTCCTTTGCGGTCGACAAAGATGCACCTAAGTTGAGTACTTTTGTTCTGAACACGGCAGTTGTCGGCGGTTCCAAGCTGCCAGTTCAAGTTGTGCCAAGTACTAACGCCAATGGAGCGAGTGTCAGCTACGCTACCACCATTTCCGATCAGCAGTTTGCTGGATTCCCAAATGCTGTCTCCGCACAAATCGTTTCGGTCAATGGTAACGTTAACACGCCATTGGGGACCAAGGTTTCCATACCGATTGCAAGCGGTTCGCAGGACAAGCTGAATTTCGCGCCAGCAACAGTCAACTTATCGGTGGATCTTCCGATCGGCCAGTCCGAGTTCAAGGTGGTGCTGACGGATGCGGCTGGAAACTCCTCTACTTCCACGTCGTTCTTTGTTTTCGTAAGTGGCAATGCCAGCGCAACCGAGGATGCACCTGGCACGCCAGTTGATTCGACAACCTATTTTCTCGGTGCGAGGCTCACCGCCGATGCAGTAAAGGCCAGCAATAAGATCCTTGTCAATCAATCTGTGCGAGTCGGCACGACCGTGCGTATCTTGGACGAAGCGACGAGCAAACTAGAGAGTCTCGTCGTCAATCAATCAAGCGGTAGTGGGCCATATGAATTGACATTGAGCGCTCCATTGGTCAATAGTTTTTCCAAAGCGACTACCACAATTTCCTGGCTTCGCACCTGGACCATGTCGTTTGACAAGACAACGCAGACCACCTGGTTCAGTAACGAAGACGGAAACTATCTTGGGCAATTCGATCCAGCGACCGGCGAAGTCAAGCTCTATGATGTCGTTTTGCCTGGAGATTTACCCACGTCACCCGCCACGGTTCTGCCAGGAACCACAAACCGCGCCGTTAGCTACGATCCACACGGTGTCTTTTTTGATTTCAATACCCATTTGACTCCCAGAATTTGGTTCGTGTATCGAAATGCCAATGGCGATGGCGACACGCCCGGCGTCCCTGACAACGCGCTCGGGTTTGGTCGGCTTGGATACTTTGATCTCGCAACGAAAGAATTGCATACTCTGGATTTGAGCAAAACTCTCGTCAAGTCACTGGATGGTAAGTCGGAGAGTCCGATCAAGGGAACGCACGCTGTGTTTATCGATACGCGTGGTCATGCGTGGATCAGCGCCGAAGAAACCGGTGCGGTGATTGAGATAGATCTGAGCAAAATTGAAGTCAGCAAAGGTGTGTTCGCAGATCAGTTTGATTTAAACGCTAGCGAAAGAAAAGGAATCGTTGTTGTTCATAGGCTGCCGACAGAGCTTGCCGATATTGTGGCCGCGGATGGTAAGCGAACCGAGTTGGACTTCAAAATACATGGAATTCAGGTCGTTGTCGACCGGAGGAATGGAGAGTCGTACGTTTGGCTGGCTGACGGCAACACAGCTTCAACGGGACGTGTCGTATTGCTTCGACCTGGAAGCCCAGTCACAAACGCAAACAAGGATGGCCGATCCCAAGATCAATGGTTTGAATGGATTTTCGATGATGCCATGAAGGACTCATCTGGAAACGTGGTTATAAACTCGCAGCCGCTTTTCCTCTCGCTAGATGACAATGAAACTCCTGGTATTCCAGAAGACGATCGAATAATCATTCCAGATGGAGGAACGCTCAACAGTTCGACCGGACTGATTCGAATTCTAGATGCGAATGCACTGATCAGCGAATTGGTGACTCAACCACCGGCAAGCTTGTTCAGCAAAGCGTTGCCAAAATCGCCCCTGCTGACAACCGATATTCCAAAGATTCCGGGCGCACAATCTAGACTCACTCAATCGGTACCAAATCAATCAAGCGTGGATCGATTGGGAACGATCTATTTTTCCGATGCATTGGGTAGTGTTGGTCGGTTTAGTTTTGATGATAAAAATCTAAAGCTCAAAAATTCCATCCAAGCTCCAATACGTTCGTACACCAATTCGTTTCAGGTCGAACCCATTGCGTTTTCAACTCGGACCAAGCCGAATCTGTTGGAATTCGTTGCTGAAACGAGAAGCGTCGCCGGGGATGCGATCACCAAGGACCGTTCGCAAGCAAGCGGAGTGGATCAGTATGAAGTCGCTCAGCCATCACACCGCGGACGCGGTGAAGGGGCATTTAGAATGGTATTGAATGCGGAAAATACTCTGCATACAACCCTCTCTCAAAGCGATCACATTGCCGTTACCGCCTTCGCCGAGTCGAATCGTCGAAACGTCGCGGCACTTGCAAGTCCTTTTGAACTACCTAAGGGTGCTCGTATTGGCGGGCGGGCTGTTCTGCAGGTGTTGCGAGATGGGAGTGTTGTGCTCACTGCACGCGGCGATGGCGAACTACTCGATGAGCAGGTCAATTTGACCAAGGCTTTGCTCAATGCCGGAAAAATCGCGTCGTTCGATGATGCCGCTGTCCTTGGTGACATGGCCGCTTTGGTAAACGCAAACGGAGCCATTGAAGCACTCGGACGATTGGCGGACGGTCGTTTGATTCGCTACACGTTCACCCCGCCAACGAAAGCGTGGAAGACCGCGGACTTAAAAAACGTTGCCTTCTGGACAGCTAACACCAAGCTGACCATCCCGAGCGGACAACTAGCAGCCGAGGATCCAGCGCCCGCGCCAGGAATCGGATTCACCATCACTACCTCTTCCGGACACTTGATCGTCATACCACCAGGCGGAACTCCAGTGGACTTGTCGGCTGCACCGGGGCGGCCCGCTGTTTACTCGGGAGTTGGCGGTGTTAAAATCGGCGACAAGTTGCGATTTTACGGTTCGAACCAGACTGGCAACGTAATCGAATACTCGACCGATCTTAATCTCGGCAATGTCTCAACTCGCACGCTCGTTTTGCCTAACACCGTCGATGTTCGAGAGACTCGCATGCTTCGAAACATTCGTCCTTTGATTGACGGGACAACGCTTCATTTGTTTGGCACAGATGGCGTCTCACGACTCGTTCACTATGAACTCAACTCTGCGGGAACAGTCACGCTGGCGGAAAACCTGACCCAGGTGGTCCAGAAATCCGGCGATGTCTTTGGCTACTTCGACTTGCAGCAGCCGTATGGCGGACGAGTCTATACGTATGTCTCAGCCATTCGCCAATCGGACGGTACGCTCCGTGTTTATGGTACCAATGGTGGCGAGCTCATCGAGTTTACACGCGACACTACAGGCAAGTGGCGAGTCGGGAATCTAACGAACGACATCAACAGCACCCATGGAGCTGCGACCGGCTCACGCACTCCAGCTAACTTTGTGTTTGGCTCCCCAAGTGTCTACCAAGACCAGTTAAAGGAACGCCATATTCTACAGATCAACGCCGACGGTGAAATCATCGAATACTACACGTTAGCGAATGATCCGCAAAACCGTTTGCATACCCAGAACGTGAACCTACGGCTTGGCAATGATAGCCTCATCACCAATCTTCGATTCCGGGCCACATCGCTCCAAACCACTGCATCGGTCAATTCGAATTCAACCGTCAGTAGTGCATCAGCGCCAGGCGGTTCCGCTTCCAACTTTGCCGCTCCGTACGTTGGTTCACTTGACGTGAACGCGGACGGCGAGCTATCGCCGCTCGATGTATTGCTCGTTATCAACTACTTGAACGCTCCTACGGAAACGAACCGAAACGGAGATGGCGAATCGTCCGGCAATCGACTTGACGTGAATGGCGACGGCTGGATTTCGCCGCTCGACGTTTTGATGTTGGTGAACCATTTGAATGGCTTCCGTAGTGGTAATGGCGCAGAGGGAGAAGGAATCAAAAACGATTCAGATACGAAATCGATTGAGGCCATTGCCGTAGACCTTGCATTTTCCGATCTGGGCCTTTGGGATAACCTGCGAACCGATGTCAAAAAACAACGTCGAATGCAAAATCGATAAATAAAAACGACGACCCAAACATCAAGCCGAAATGGCGGCGCACGCACGATCCCGATAACGATCGGCTTGATGGACTCGCCTTGCGTCATGCCACCCTATGGCCTTCCTGTGGTAGACTGATACGAAACATTTTCCTACAGTTTCGTTTATCACTATGTCAAATCGACGCATTGCCGTTTACGCAAGTACCTTTGATCCGCCAAGCCGATTCCATCGTGCGGAAGTGGACGCGCTTCTTGAGAACGGATTCGACGAGGTGGTCGTGTATCCGACCGGACCGAGACCACTCAAGGGTGAACACGAACATGCGGCCCCCATTCATCGAGCTGCCATCGCATCTTTGGCTTTCCGCGGACTCGATAAAGTAACAATCGACTACACTGATTTGAGCATGAAGTGTTTTTCGTCGCCGTGTGACATTGAGGCTAAATATTCGGCGCGCGGACAAGTCTGGCATGTCGTTCATTGCAGCATGACCGCCAATGGGAATGTTGGCAAATCCATTATCCAAACGCAATGGGGCGATGGTGAACAGATGTGGTCAGAGTCCCGTTTTGCTATTCTCGGTCCACCGGACAAGCAAGCGGATTCAGAGTCCATGCCTCCGCATAGCCAGTTCATTTCTGTCCCAGAACGCCCCTCGTCGGCCGAATTGCGCGATCGTGTCTACCAAGGTGAGTCGATTGCCGATTGTGTCGATGATGACGTGAACGCGTACATCCTTCGGCATCGCTTGTTTGTGCCAGATTCCCGTGAGCGCCGAGCCTGTTTTGCTCTTGAGCAGCCTCGACTTTTGATTGCCTACGATGATCGCAATCCAAAATCGATTGCTATTGCGGAGAAATATGCTCGTTTCGAATCGAATACGCCCAACCTAGTTTTGGTGCTTGGGGGTGACGGGACCATGTTGCGAGCTATTCGCGAACATTGGCAATTGCGAGTCCCCTTTGTTGGACTCAATACGGGCCATCTTGGATTTTTGATGAATGAACACTTGCCCGAAGAACTTCTGAATTTGGAATTGGTTTCGTACAACCTACCCATGTTGAGAGTCGATGCGACGCGGCCAGATGGCGAGACAACTTGGGGGCTAGCATTCAGCGATGTTTGGTTGGAACGAGCGGAGGGACAGGCGGCCTGGCTTCGCGTCGATATCGATGGAGAAACGCGAGTTGCCAAAGTCGTTGGCGATGGAATGCTGGTTTCCACCGCAGCAGGCTCGTCAGCCTATGCGAGAGCTATGGGCGCAGTCCCCGTCCCGATCGATACACCGACGCTAACGCTTGCCGGTTCGAATATTTTTCAGCCCCGCTTTTGGAAACCGATGATCCTGTCCGACGAAAGTATTATCACTCTTTCGAGTCTAGACTATTCGGGTAAACGCCCGTTACGCTGCTACATTGACGGTTTACCACTGGGCATGATGCAAGAGATAGAGGTCCGTCGCAGTCTTTCTGCAAGCATTGAGTTGGCGTTTACAAAACAGTTCGACCCAAGTGCTCGGCTTCTGCGAAGTCTTTTCCCACCAGGTGAAGAGCTTTCTTGATCACCCCCGCCCGGGTAAGCATCTCAAACAACGTGGCCCCCAAGGAATAGACATCGCTTCAATGATCTATGACACCTGGATGTCCCGAAGCTTGCTATGGACTGACTGGACTCACGACTCAACCGGAGAAACGAACATGCACTGACAGGCTAATCGTTGCTCCGACTTACAGTTCACTTTCGAGGTCGGCCTGCTGATCCATTTTGGCAATCCGAAGAGTCGAATACAAACGACTCACAGGACACAAGTGAATCTATCAGGAAATCGAAATCATCCGGTTCATCCATGTTCATTCATTTTGTTCGAAAACTTATGCATAGGTGCTTAGATATGAGATGTTTTTGCCCGCCGCTGCGCGGGTTAAACATGCGGACCGCCCTTTAGACGACGGGGGGCATCGGGCAACCGAGTGCATCGGAGATGACTCTTAGCAGTTCAAGTTCGCTTACCTCGACCTTGCCGTCCGCAGCGATGCAGGCTGAAAATGCGGATACCATTTCTCGCTTGTCCTTGTTTCTTGCAAATTCCAGTACATTCAATGCTTGGTCCAACGCTTTGAGCGTGCATTGCTCTCGCCCCACCATCCTCAACCCTCGGGACATCGAGGGTACCTTAGCGGCCCCCGCCGCAAACGCAGATTCGACGAACGACGCTTCGCTCCCCAAGTGCGCTAACATTGAAAGTACGATTTGAAAACTTTCTAAGATTGCGCCGCCTGTCGACGCATAGGTGGACTTGGTTTCCGTCAATCGACGTACCAGACGCTTGGTTATGAAACGCTGAATGGCAAACTCAAATATCGTCCACTTGCTGTCCGCCTCGATCAAGTTGCGAACGTTGTTCCTAAAGGTGTTCGCTTGAGACGGAGAAAGCTGACTCAAGGCCGGTAATGCCAAACAAGCCACAGGCAACCGTTGCTCGATGGCCAACTGGTCTACTCTGGCGGAGATACGATTCATCTCGGAAACGACAAGCGAATTGCTGGCTTTGCAAAGGAGAACAAGTTGCTTCGCTCGAACGGGACTTTTGGATGGCGCAAGCAGCATCGCATAAATGATCGAGACAGCCCCAAGCGGATCGCGAACATCCTCAGACAGCAATGGATCCAATTCGTCTACGAGATGCTGGGCATGAACAAGATGCTCGGGTCGCGGTTCGCCAATGTGCGATACCGCTTCTTGAGGTTGTTGTTCATGCCGGTCGGCGCCCGCCACGGCCGCTTGGTGGACACCAGTCAACGATGAACGCGCGAGCGACAAGGATCGCGGGTTAATAAGCTCCGACTCCG
This sequence comes from Pirellula sp., assembly GCA_031368325.1. Classification (GTDB taxonomy): domain Bacteria; phylum Planctomycetota; class Planctomycetia; order Pirellulales; family Pirellulaceae; genus JBKCUI01. Next base: position 7,792 of record JANMNR010000285.1, on the reverse strand, counting down.
TATGAACAACCTGCCTTGTTTCGTGGAACTCGCCGCTAAACGTCGGGTCGATTCGTCGAATGCGAACAGGAAGCGCAGGATGTGTGGCAAATAGGTTGGATACAATGCCTTCGCCAAAGAACATATGGCTCGCCTCGGCTGCATGAACGGACTTGAGTCTCGATTGTTTTGCCCAACCACCGATGCGTTTCAACGCGTCCCCAATTCCGTTTGGGTTTCGCGTGAATTGGACGGCAGAGGCGTCGGCCAGAAACTCTCGTTGTCGAGAAACAGCAGCTTTAATCCAGTTGGCAAAGAACACGCCAATGTAACCGATTGCTACCAGCGCTCCGCCGACCATCGCAAAGGCAGCAACCAATCCCAGCGTTCCCTTTTCATTGTCGTTGTTTCGCGAAGAGCGAAAGCCAACTTCGCCCAATATCCGCAGGATCCAATAGCCGATGAGCGCGAGCAACAAAATTCCATTCAGCAGACCCATGAGCCGTAGATTGAGTCGCATATCGCCATTCAAAATGTGGCTAAATTCGTGTGCAATCACTCCTTGCAGTTCTTCCCGTTTCAAAGTGGACAACGCACCTCGCGTGATGCCGATCACTGCGTTCTGTGGAGTTGTGCCGGCAGCAAAAGCGTTGATCCCCGTTTCACCCTCCATCAGGTAAACGGGTGGCACTGCGGTGCCGGAGGCAAGTGCCATCTCCTCGACGACGTTGAGCAAAATGCGCTCATCTAGATTCCTCGTGTTGGCGGGTATCTTGACTCCGCCAAGCGCTAAAGCGACGTTTTCGCCGTGCCCTCCAAGCGACCAAATTTTGTAGAGGCTACCCAGTGAGATGAGTCCGGTTACGACAATGCTGACCCCCAAAAAAAGTTGAGGATGCCAAGCAAAAAATTCGATCGGTTGTTCCGAATCCTTGCTCGCCAAAACAGCGATTCCGAGCATCGCTGCGTACACGGACAAAACTACCATCAAGACAGCGAACGAAAAATACACGATGAGCATCGCTGTATTTCGACGCGCTCGATCCTGATGTTCAAAAAAGTCCATTGCAAACTCCGCTTAGAATTGGACTTTAACTGCCTCACGCTCTTGAGGTGCCGAAATCACTTCGAGCAATGTCGCAGGAGTAAATCGTCCGAAACCTGCGACCAAGCTGCCTGGGAATACTTCACAAGCGATGTTGTAGGCGGTGACCGCATCGTTGAAGCCTTGACGTGAGTAGGAGACTTTGTTCTCTGTGCTTGTTAACTCTTCTTGGATGGCCAGCATGTTTTCGTTGGCTTTCAACTCTGGATAGGCTTCTGCAAGACCGATGAACTTGGTCATCGAACCAGCCAGAGCGACCTCGGCGGTAGACAAGTTTTGCATTGCGGTTGCGTCGCCGGGGTTGGCTGCCGCTTGTTGGCCAGCGGACATGGCCGCGTTTCGAGCTTTGATTACCGCCTCGAGCGTGTCCTTTTCGTGTTTCATGTATCCCTTGGCTGTTTCGACCAGGTTTGGGATCAGATCGTACCGGCGTTTCAGCTGGACATCGATTTGAGCAAATGCATTTTTGTATCTTGCTCGCAACGCGACCAAACCATTGTAGATCGAGATGAGGTAAAACAGGAACATGACAACGAAACCGCCCGCAGCCAACAATCCCATAACAACGAACATCAATACGGACATAATGAATTAGCTCCTCGGAGTAAAAGCCGAACCTGTTCTGTGCAAGTTGCGAAGTATAGACGAAATTCAAATCGTTCGGAACGTTTTACGCACCAATGCACACGTTTTAGAACAATATGAATGAACATGGATGAACAAGATGTAGAGGATCAGTTCAATTCGCTAATAGATCCACTTGTGCAGTGAATCGTTGATTTTCGTGTTTCACATTGCCAAAATGGATCTGTTGTCCTACCTCGATTCCAGTTGCCTTTGTTTGGGCTTAGAACTCGCCAACGCTTCGTTGTCGAAAGTGAACAGCAGTCGGAGCAAAGATCATCCTGTAAATCCCTTTTCGTCCCCGTTTGTGTTGAACTGGTGGTGGTTTTGCCAGTTTCCTGATGTGCAGGTGGCTACGAGATCGAGTCACCGAACCTCGTTGCTCCGCTGCTGCGCGGGTTAAACAAGGGAAACTATTCCACGCTTTGTGGAATTTCACCGCCAGCGCGGGTCGAGAGCGCCGCCAAAACCTCGAGGCGAATCTGCTCCGAGACAAAGCGCACATGCCCGTCTGCAAACAGTAGCATGGCACCGCCAGGATGAAAACTGTAAGGCTCGTTTTCATTGGTCGCATTGATCGCCCGCGGGGTCAGAGTTGGACCCAACCCCTGCGTCTGACCGTCCCAACTCGATCCATCCAAACTGAATCCACTTTCGCTGTCAATCCATCCGTAACCTTGATCGTTCGTCGCCGGGCCGATCGGTTTGCGATTGCGATAGACGCTTGGACGGGCAGCGCATTCGACAACGACAACGGTATTGCTACTGCCGTCAGTGATGTCGGCAATACGAACCTGCGAGTTTCGGAAGACAACGGATCGGCTTGACTGCATATCGCTATAGAGTGATGGGTCGACACTGCGCTGTACGCCCATCATGGCTTCATAGTCACAACGCGAAAGTGGAGCGTCGAATCGCATGGCTGGCCGCGGCGTCTTCGCGACCGCCGATTTGATGGGAGCCTGCTCAGGTACGCCTGGGCATTGAAAGAAAGGCATCAGGACTTGCCCAGTGGCTGGATTGCTCCCACCCCACCAGTGTTCTTGGAACTGATATTGGCTGCCAAGCGTCGACTGTTCTACGTAGGGCAACAGCATCGCTCGCCAACCGACGTATTTGCCTGCGGGATTACTAGGGCTACCGATTGTCCAGCCAGACGCTGGGAACACTTTTCGTGCATCGTGAAACGATTGCAATGCCAAGCCGAGCTGACGCATGTTGTTGTTGCAGGAAACTCCGCGTGCCGCATCCCGTGCCGCCTGCACTGCCGGTAGCAGCAACGAACAGAGTACACCGATGATCGCGATGACTACGAGCAGCTCGACTAACGTTGCACCAACACGGTTCGAATCAGTGCAACGTTTTGTTTTATCGGCATAAAAAGACATCGTGAAATCAATTGTCTTTGTAGAGTTGGCGTCCCTCGCTCTTGGCCTGCTTCTTGGCTTCCGCAGCTCTCTGCTCGTCAATGACCATTTGCTCAGCTACTTCCTCGCTGATCGCATCTTCGGGTGCCAACGGATCTCGCAATAGTGAAACGGTTTGCGCGGGATACTCTTTGCCATCGACGACTAAGATCGCACGGTATGTCCCGTTCGGAGCCGGTCGCTGTCCGCCTCGTCCGCCAAAGCCACCAGGGCCACCGCCGCCACCAAATCCACCGCCGCCTGGACCACCACGACCCTGCCCCGTACCACCGCCAGCAATTGCCGCCGCTGGATCTGGTGTTGCGGTTGCCGCTGGCGCAGGAGTAGCCGGTGCTGCTGGAACAGCGGGAGCCGGACTCGCTTGAGCAGATGGCGCTGGGGTAGCGGTGGTTGCGGGATCTGCTGGGGCATTTGGATTCTCCAGTTTTGGAGGCTTAGCTGCTTCGGGTGGAGTCGCTACTGCCGCGGCTGGTGCCGTTGCCGTGCCCTCGGCAGTTGGCGATGCCGTCTCGCCTCCGCCACGTCGACCTCGACCCTGTCCTGGTCCGCGACCTGGTCCGCCAGGACCGCCAGCACCTTCGGGTCTGCCCGCCACACTTCCTGAGCCCGAGGCGCCTGGTCCACCGGTCGTTTGGCCTCCTGGGCCACCTCGCGGGGTTGGAGCCGCTTGTGCGCCCAGGTCCCACGTGAGTCGATGCAATCCCGATGAGGTTTCGCCACGCAACTCACGAACAACCTTTCCTTCAATGTCCTCGATTCGCAACGAAACTCGATCCGCCTTGGTTGGGAGTGCATACCAAATTTGTGCACCGCTGGTTGGGTTTTCGCCCGCGTAGCGACGGTTGGTGTTTCCTCGGCTTGGCTCACTTCGCCAACGGACTACCTCCTCAGGCTTGAACATTCCGACTTGAGTCGCGAAATTCTCAGGCTTCATTTGGCGTAATCCAGACACGTCGCATGCCCATAGGCTGCGTCCGTGTGTGGCCGCAACGATTTCACCGTTTGTCGGATGTTGTGCAACCTCATGGATCGCAACGGTTGGCAAGTTCGTATTCAACTTGGTCCAGTTAGCTCCACGGTCCATCGAGAACCACAATGCAAACTCGGTACCAGCATAGAGCATGTTTTGATTTGAGATGTCCTCCCGCAAGCAGCGTGTCGACCCCCACGGAATGTTCGAGCGTATCGATCGCCATGTGTCGCCGAAGTCACTCGACTCAAACAGGTACGGCTCGTCATCGTCCGAACGGTGACCGTCCAAAGCCACAAAGACACGACCGTCTTCGAAGCGTGAGGCTTCGATGGTCGCGACCCATCGCGGTGAAGGAATGCCAAGATTGGCAGTGATGTTCTTCCATTCAAAGCCACCGTTCCGAGTGACCCATAACGCTCCATCGTCTGTTCCCGCGTAGAGTACATTTGCGTTGCGAGGCGATTCCGATATTGCGGTTCCCGAACCGCGCGGTGTCAGTGTGATTTCAGGCGAGATCGGAAGCAAATTGTTTCCCCGATCCAACGACCTGAATACGTAATTACCAACCGTGTAAAAGATCTTGGAGTTTTGACTGGACAAAATAAACGGCGTGTTCCAATTGAATCGGACCGGAGCGTTATTCCCAGATCTTGCTGGCCGAATGGATGCCCGCTCACCTGTTTTAAGATGTCGGCGACTGATGGAACCGTTCTGGCTTTCCGAATAAATCAAATCCGGATCTTGCTGATCAACTTGGCAAACGAATCCGTCGCCGCTGCCGATGGATAGCCAATCTTCATTGAGCGTGCCACCGTTCTTGCTGATTGCAGGCCCGCCCCATGATCCGTTATCCTGAAGTCCGCCGACAACCCAGTATGGCTGCTTGGGACTAATGGCAACGTGATAAAACTGGCCAACGGCTGCGGTGTTGATATGGTCCCAATTGATGCCTCGATCGTACGAGACGTAAAATCCACCGTCTCCACCGATCACCATGTGGCGACCATCCGCTGGATCGATCCAAAGATCATGGCAGTCGGCATGCACGCCCCGTCCAAAATTGCCATCAAACGTTAGGCCTCCGTCTTCTGATTTGAATTGGGTGACACCCAGTACATAGATGCGATTGGCATCGTTTGGATCCACTTTGACAACGCTGAAGTACATCGGTCGCGTGTTGAGCGAATTGACGCGGACCCAATTTTCCCCACCATCATCGGAACGATATACTCCACCGTATTCATATCCCTTGGCACCCTGCATATCTTGGACGTTTGGAGTTTGGCCGAAGTACGAATAGGTGTGCGGCCGATCGTTTGGGACACCGTCACGCGCTGCCATCGTAACCTCTAGCTCCTTTGTTTCCGCACCTCGCATTACGGAGATCTTTACTTTGTCCCCGGCTTTGAATTCGCGAATGGCTGCGACGAACGCCTCGTAGTTGGCGACCGGTTTGCCCCCCATGGACTTTACGATGTCGTTGGGTTCCAAGCCTGCTTTTTGGGCCGGACCATCGGCTGTGATTTCGGTCAAGAGCGCTCCGCCCGCATCGGAGTTTTCACCTTGAATACCCATATAGACGTTGCTCGGACCGGTTGGCGCGGCAGTCGGTACGCCCGGGCGATTTTCCAAAGTGACCGTTAACTCAACGGTTTCTGTCCCTCGCATAACTTGCAGTTTGATCTTGTCGCCAGCGGTTCGCGTACGAACTTGAGCAACCATATCGTTGTAGGCGCCAGGGGCCTTGCCCTCATACTGCGTGATTATATCGGCCTCCTTGAGACCTGCCTTTTCAGAGGGGGCATCGGGAGTAACTCGCGTAACAACAATTTTGCCATCTTTGTCTTCTGCGGTGACTCCCAACCAAACACCGGCTAACGCAGCTTGTGCTTGCTGTGTTCCTGGACGACCCGTCAGGGTGGATTCAAGCGTAAGTGTTTCTTCGCCTCGTTTGACTTGGAGAGAGACTTTTTCGCCCACTTTTTTGGCTCGAAGGATCGCGAGAGTTTCGTCGAAATCACCGAGCGTTTTTTCTCCAATGGAAATCAACTGATCGCCTACTTTGAAACCGGCCTTTTCCGCCGGACTCTTGGGCATGACTTGAGTCACCATCGCCTTGCCCTCTTTGTTCGCGCCGACCAATCCGAGGAAAGCAGCAAAGGGCGCTGGTCCCTTTCCGATTTCTTCGCAATCGATGATCGCAAAGAGAGCATGGGAAGCTTTGGTTTGCCAATCGATTCCGATACGGCCCATGTTGTTGGTGGGTAGGCCTTTGGTGAGCTTGCGCCACGTCTTGCCAGCATCGGTCGACTTGTAAAGTCCGCTGCCCGGTCCCCACTTGCGAATCGGATCGTACCCGTCAATCCCGTCGGGCTTGGGAACAGATCCTGGCCAACTATCGAAGCCATCGCGCTGCCGATCCCAAAATGCAGCGATTATGGTATCGGGATTGGTGGGGTCCATGACCATGTCGATGACACCGGTCTTGTTGTCCACGAACAGGACCTTCTCCCAATTCTCACCACCGTCGGTCGTCTTAAAGACCCCACGATCTTCGTTCGGGCCATAGAGTCGTCCTGTGGCGCCAACGTACACAACCTTGGGGTCCTTGGGTGAAACGAGGATGCGACTGATTTGGTATGTTTTCTTGAGCCCCATGTTCTTCCAGGTGGCACCGCCATCAACCGATTTGTAAACACCATCTCCGTACGAAACCGAGTTGCGAGGGTTGGCCTCGCCGGTGCCTGCCCATACGACTTTAACATCGGTTGGGTCGACGGCGATCGCGCCGAGAGAAACCGTATCCTGTTTGTCGAACTGGTGTGTTACCGTGGTGCCCTGGTTGATCGTCTTGAGGATACCCCCTGATGCGGTCGCGATGAACCAAAGCGATGGATCCTTTTCATGGATCGCAATGTCCGTGATGCGCCCCGCCATATTGGCTGGTCCGATGGAACGCCACTTGACGCTCTTGATCAACTCCGGATCGACTTTCATTGCGGGTGGAAAGACCTGCGTTTTGGCGGTTGGCTTCGGAGCCGGTGCGGCTGGTTTGGCTTCGACCGGCTTCGTTTCAGCGGGCTTTGGCGGTTTGATCGATTGGAGCTCTTGCACGATCTTGCCGAGAGCTCCTTCAATCGCTTCCAAGCGTTCGGCGGTTTTGTCCTGCGCTGGCTTGACGGGAGTCTCTGGCTCCTGGGCTAATATCGATCCGACCATGGACAGAGGAAATGCAAATGGAGCGAGCAGGGCACCCATTACGAAAATGGAGGCAAAACATCGAAGTCGGAAATTCATGGAAACTCCACAGGGGTCGGCAGGAGGTAAGTCTTTTGGGGTGGAAAAATGCGATTGTCCGGATTGAGTCGACGCGTTTGAGTTGCGTTATCAAATCCCAGTCTTGGAGAGGGCTACCAGTCTAATCGCTGCGCGGGCAGGATTGCAATTCATCTGCAGTCCCGTTCCGAAATTTGGTGTCAACTTTCGATGGTCCCGTCTTCCGATTGAAAATTCGGGACGCCAAATTACGAGGAGCCAGATCGGTTCGGAGGCAGCGAACAACAGCCTAGTGCTTTGTTCCATTTAAGAATTCGGGTTGAGGAAAATCTGTACGACGGACTTCCAGTCCGTCGATCGCAGCTTGAGCCGACGGACTAGAAGTCCGTCGTACCCGAAATCTAAGTT
>JANMNR010000244.1:0-12361 GCA_031368325.1 Pirellula sp. | reverse complement strand
TCACGCGACGTTTCAATCCAACGACGCGGTACTAGACCCATTCTCAGTAATTCCAATCGACGTGACGTCGGTCATTCGCAAGCATAGTCGTTCTTTTTCGACGGCAGCACGATGGCTACCTGCGGACGTCCGCAGCGATGTTGAAAAACTTTATGCGTGGTGCCGCTGGTGTGATGAGGCTGTGGATGGCGCAAGCAATCAAAAGGAAGCGATAAGGCGGCTCGCCGTCCTTCGCGACGACGTACGGAGAGTATTTGACGGTCAGGCAGTCCGGCACCCGGCGTCGCAATGGCTGTCCTATCTAGTGAAGACAAGGGGTATTCGAGAAGCGGAAGCGTTCGACTTGCTGGCCGGAATGGAAATGGACTTGCATCTCGGGCAAGTCGACGATGAAGAAGCTTTGCTACGCTACTGTTATTGCGTTGCTGGAGTGGTGGGATTAATGATGTGTCGGGTGATGGGAGTCAATAGCCGCTCTGCAGAGAAGTATGCGGTTGATTTAGGGATGGCGATGCAGATGACCAACATTGCTAGGGATGTCGCGGAGGATTGGATGCGTGGACGGAGCTACCTTCCGAAAACATGGATCCCACTTGAGTTACCTATGGTGTGTTTCGAAACGTCTCCCGCATCGGATGTTTTGATCAAGTCCCCATCTAATGCAGCGGTTCGAGAAAGTGTCCAGCGATTGTTAGCCATGGCCGAGGTCCGCTATGCCAGCGGGCTTAGAGGCTCAGACATGCTCCCGCGAGGATGTCGCCCGGCGATTGAGTTGGCCGCAAAACTTTATAGAGAAATCGGCCGAGAGATTCTGCGTCAGGAGGGGCGAGTGATGGACGGCCGCATCGCAGTCCCACGCGCCCGAATAATCTGGGTCGGCGGCTGCGCTCTGTTGAGAAGCTTGTTCGACTATCTTGCTGGAGTAAAGCATGTCGTCGCAAAGCATAGCCAAACAATGAGTGGCCGTTCGGCCCACCAATACAGCCGTCCGTCCATTGCTCTGAGAGACCTATGGTTTGGAATAAGTTCGATTTTCACTAACGACAAAGGTTTGCAAACGATGACAGCTACTAAAGAACAAAAAATGAATGATGCGAAGTACCTTGCGTATTTAGGAGTGTCTTTGACAGCATTCATGGCGAGCGCGCTTTTTGTGATGGTGTCGATCAACCCGAAAGACGCGTCCTATGCGGCCTTGCCAATCCTGTATGCAATCGTATCCGTTGTAGTCGGCGTCGCCACCAACTTTCTGGCCCGGAGAGCGGCCATAAGATAAGTTTGACGCGAGTCTTTTTTGACGCTTCAGGATTGATGGCCTTGCGAATAACTCAGGGCGGGGAGATTGTTTGCCTGGGCTTTCCTGTGGTTGCGAACGTACCTTGGATCGGGTCTCTTTATGGCTGAGTTATGCCCTGCGCTCAAGTGCTGGTAGTTATGCGAATGCCTTTAGCACGGCATCGAATCTTACCTTGGTCGATTTGTAATGGCGGCTGATTTGAGGAATTTCACGATCGAGTTCGAGAAGTTCATAAACGGTCATTTTCGCAGCACGAACAGAGTAGTCGACAGTGAAAACGACGTCATCTGCGACCTCTACGAACTGGCTGACAAAAGCTAAGTTTTTTGAGTTCATAGGGACTGCCAGTGGCCGATCTGTTCGAGCGCGAGGCATGAACATGCTGGTGATGTAGGGCATGTGGCAAGGGATGCAATTGGCTTTGAGGAATACTACTTCTTGGTCGAAGTTCAGATGCGCCTACAATTCGCGCAGAATTTCCTCATCATTGCAATCTGCTATTGGTTCGGCCAGATCGGCATGACTACGTTCCTGCCTGCAATGCTCGTTTTGAGTTCCCTTACTAGAAACTTAACAGCGTCCGATCCAACAGCAATGTCAATTACGATGCATCCCTTTCGAAACTGGACTTGTTGAGCAGTAAGCCAAGTAACAAGGGAGCTGGCAAATGAGTCGAAATGGTTATAAATGGTATGTTTAAGGCCAGTAACGACTCGATTCGGGTAAACTCTTTCATAAGAAGGCGTAAACCGCGCCGTTGTCTCGCCAAACTTGATTTCCTTGACAACCATCGGTCCTGCTTTTTCTGTTGCTCAAGTGCAATTCAGATGTGCGATTGTGTCGATATATTGGTTGAAGTGGCGATGGAAGAGGGGGGCATCACTGAGAGAGCGGACGAGCCTTGGATGCCAGATGTAGAAATGCGGGAGTACTTGGGTGTGTTGAGTGACATAGTATGCCATGCGCCCGTACGATATCCTTTGGCCAACCTGTGTGCTGCCCTGAGGAATGCCCTCTACTGTGGAGTCCACTATGTTGGCCAAACAAGTGCGATCCCGAAGAAAAGGCAAAAAAAGAAGACCAAAAAACGGAAACGCCAAGGAGGCTACGGTATTCAAAAAGTCGTTGCAACATGATTCATTCTCCGAGGCATGCACAAAGGTTTGTTCCGAGATTTACGAAACCACCTAGGTGCAAACGCGGGTCCGACAAGCATTCTTTGGAAAAAAGTTAACGTATCTTGCGTCGTAAACTTAGCGGTAGCGATAACGACGTGTTGGGTAGCTAAGCACCGACCCCGAGTAAATCCGCGGAGCGGCGTATCGGAAACTAGGAGTTGCGTAGCCGTTGTAACCAAATCCATTCCCGTTGTACCCACTCGAATAGTTGCCGTAGCGTCTGCCATAGCCGTAAACTCCGTTATTACCGTAATACTGGTTGCCGTATCCGTTGCCATAGCCTCCAGCGTATCCATTACCGTAAGTGAAGTTGCCTACGCGAACGCCCGAACCATAGCCACCGACTTGCACTTGTACGCCGCCAAACTGCGAGTATCCAACACTATTCGATAGAACAATTGCTGCAAAAAACGCAGTCGAACCCAGAAGTCTTTGGAACATAGTCAAATCTCCGCAAAAGGTAACGATACAAAACAAAATACTAATTTGGCCTGACGCAACAGCCGCCGGCTTTTGTAGCCATGAGTCGACGCTCAAGCAGCTGATCCAAATATTTCCCGAACATGCGCCGCAACTTGCCGATCAGACATTTTGTCCGAAGCCTCGATGTGCGAGACTCTACCCTTGAGGTTCATCCCTTCAAGTCGCTTGCTCAATTCACCCTTGGCTTCACCTGGCCCCATAATGAAAATTGCATCGGCATGGTGTAGGTGTGCGATCACGTTGTCGTAGTGTTTAAGGTAGTGAATCATCGCTTTTCGCTCCCGCTTGTCTTCCGCGATGAAGTCGTTTCGGCCATGCGAATTGCTGTCACCTTCAGGTGCGTTGGATGCATCTGCCAAGAGGACTTCTGTTGTTTCCACGCCGTCGGTAATTAAAACCACGACTGCTTTGTGATGATCTATCCAAATTCCTGCATTAATGGTCATGTAAAGTACCTTGATTAAAGAATGAGAGTTCTGATTTGGGCGCAGATGCGACACGACATCGGTCCAATTGACCGAAGCCGAGTGCATCACGGATTTTCTCGTCGGCTCGAGCCAAAAATCCAATGTTCGGGTTGATGCTGATTCGAGCGAGCTACGAGGTGTGTACGATTTACGCCAACCGGCGTCGGATTCGGTCTCGAGATACTCGAATAAGTGATGACTGTTTTCCTGAGCCAGGTACGTCGATATCGGGCGGGTCAGTGGCTTGCACCTCTATCGTCTCTACACTGGGTTCAACTTTTGGAACTTCGACGGGCTTCCCGCCGCGCAGTCCAAAAAAGGCCATCGCAACCAACATCCCGATAACGAGAACTGCTGGATAGGCACCCATGATCAAGCCCAAGAGGGCTCCGGGGTTTTTGGCCTCCTCCTTGGACTCGTTGTAGCCCTTTGATTTTACTTGCTGTTTAGATTGCATTTTCTTTTCGCCGATCGTTGTCTTCACAGAGACCTTCAAGCCATGAGAAAGATTCTTGAATCGACTGATACTGAAGCGTCAGAATGCCACTTAGATGCGGCTCAACGACTTCACTAAGTGCCGTTTCGTAGGCTTGTTTTATGTAGCCCTCGCCTCGCAAAGCTTCGACGATCAAAGCTGACACATCGACCGTCTCCACAATTTCGTCTCTTAGTTCCATCCATGTTCGATGCAGGGAAGCAGCAATGGTCCCACGTTCGATCGGCGCTTGGTGATTGGATTCCCCTATTTCTTTTAGCTTCTCATAGAACTCGTTTCGCTGTTGTGAGTACCGATGAAATCGAATCGAGTAGGATGAATGCTTGTCCGCAAGACGTTTGCCTGCATAGGCAAATCCGTCTCGGCTATCGAGATTCATATGCAGCAGATCTCGAAGCTGACCGCGATCTGCTGCGGAGATTGGTATAACTGCGTGAGTTGTATGCATTGCGTTTTCCTTGATTTTGAAAGTCCTTTGGACAACTAGCGGGCAATACCTATTAAATGCGTCCTGGCGATCTGCAAACAATGATTCGTTAGCGGAATGCAGCCTACGCAATCTGACGGCCCTGTATCACTCTCAAGAGCACGACGACAATTGCGATGATTAAAAGAAGGTGGATGAAACCATTTAAGGTTGCTCCTGTTGCAAGCCCCAGCGCCCAAAGGATCAGGAGAATGACAAAAACAGTCCATAACATGTTTATGTTCCTTAAGTGCTTAGATTAGTAACCGTGAAAAACTCGAAGTGAGCTGCGTGGACTAAGCTGATTTGCAAATTGCAAAATGCAGCAATTGTTGAACGTGGATTCGTTTGAAGCCGGCGATGGTGTTGAGCCGGCGTTCACAACTTTGCTTGAACAGACGATTAGCATCGGACCGATATCGGGTGCCCAAAGGTATTCTGAACCGAACAAAATCCCCCATGAGACACTCCTCGACGACTGCAGGTTGCTATCGAATCTCTCTCCACTGATATGAGCAAGACGATTAGGTAGGCTTTTCGGCGATGGGTCATATGCTTCGATTAAAGATTGAGAATTATCACCATCTTCAGAACTCTCTTTTAAGGAACGCTCAACATCCGCGCTTGCGTTTACAACAGTTAGAATCGAGTGAATTTTCATTTTTGTATCACTCATCTTTCAAAACGACAAAATTAAACTCACTGGACGTGTCCGCGCCGCTGGTCGGATGTCCGATTAGCTTGACTGCAAAGCGTCCTAGTGATGCGTCAGGTGCAGCAATCAACTGGAATTCCGCGTTGCTTTGGCCGTTTCGATGAATGATGCTAGCGGGCTCGGTGGTCACACCAGTCGGCAGGTCTACGAGAGTCAAAGTGATGTCCTGCGTGAACGTGGCGTCTCGATGCACCTTAATCGATACCAACTCCGACTCGCCTTGCTTGAGAGATGTAGAGAGCAACGGCATGTTAAGGCTAAAGCTATCCTTAGCGGTGACCGCGATTCGAAGATCGAGTTTTGCATCGCCACCCTTATTTGGGTGCCCCAAAACCGAAATCTTGAACTCGCTTTTGACAACAGACTCATCGACAGAGATGGCAAATTTCGCTTCACTGTCCCCATGCTTGATGACCGGATGTTCAGGCTGTATTGTCACACCCTTAGGAAGACTGTTGAATTCAAGAGCGACATCGCTATCGAAGTTCTTGGTGCGATTGATGCCAATAATCACATCGGCTTGACCTCCCTGCTGTACTGAAGTAGGCAATACAGGGCCGCTTAAATTGAATGAGTTGTCGGCCCTTCCCAATACTGACTTCTGCGCTTTGGCATCGCCCGAGGCACCTGGTCCCCCACTGGTCCCTTCATTACACCCCAAGATTGGCATTAGCGCTATCGCGAATAAAGTTGTGTGGAAACGCTTCATAAATGGGTCCTCAAGTGGGTTGGGTCGGTCTTCTGAGTAGAAACAAAAAAAGCCGACGCATTGAAGCACTTTAAAGGTGCTCCAACGCGTCGGCTTACATGTATCAGGCCTCTCTGCTCCGGTCCGTTTCGAACCTAGCACGCTGCCGTGTAATTTGTCATCCGAGTTTTTATGTTGTCTATCCCACAAAAGGCTGGATTAACCTGCAAAGTGGGCTCGATGCTGTCAATGTTAGGGCAATCCAAGCTAAAGACAATAAGGAAAGACATAAACTTCTCGTAATATGTCCGTGGCAAGCTCGGCAGAAGCCATATGCACCGACTCAGGGATTTCGGTTTCGACACCTTACGGCTCGTTGCGAAATGCTAACAATGCGATTGCTCCTTGCTCTTTCGCGTTTACAGCCTATGCTGAGTTCTGAGACGAAATGGATCGGAAGACTATATAGAAAAGCGATTCGGTGTGGCCGGATTGCTAGTCAACAAGTAAGCCGACGCGGCAGTGTGCCCCAGGGTACGCCACGCCACGTCGGCTTTTTTCGTTGACTAATCTGTAAACCCAAGACAACGTAAACGGCATTCGCTATGGCAGAAACACCAACACCGCAAATCAATCCTCCGAGTTGCGTATTGCCGCGAACGTCGACCGAATCTGCCCTTTTAGAGCAACCCTTTCGGGGCGAGCTGCTAAGTGCTGACCAGTTAGAACGTCATGCTCGCCATTTGGCGGCAACGCACAAGCTGGCCGCTGGACGAATCGCCGACAAACTCATCAATAGGTTGTCCGACAATGAAAAGATCCTTCAATCAACTTATGACGAAGTTGCGGCCGCGGTCGTTAAGAATCGCAGGATTGCACCTGCCGCAGAATGGTTGTTGGACAATTACTATCTTTTGGAGGAGCAGATTCATTCAACGCGAAGACTTTTGCCACGATCCTATAGCCAAGAACTGCCACGACTCACCAACGGACCTGCGGCAGACTATCCACGCGTCTATGGAATAGCGCTAGAGCTGATTTCTCACACAGATGGTCGCGTTGATGCACAATCACTAGAAGGCTTTATAGCGTCCTATCAGTCTGTGGTGCCACTGCAATTGGGCGAACTCTGGGCACTGCCATTGATGATGCGATTGGCCTTGATTGAGAATCTGCGGAGAGTTGCAACGCGAATCTCTATTGCCAGACGAGATCGAGATCTCGCGGCTGATTGGGCTGAACAGATGATTACTACGGTGGAGCAGTGTCCATCCGATTTGATCCTCGTGCTTGCCGATATGGCCCGATCTAACCCACCGCTTTCCGGCGCTTTTCTAGCGGATTTGACTCGCCATCTGCATGGACAAAATCCAAATTTTGCGCTCGTCCACAGTTGGCTTGAGCATCGACTGACTGACTCTGGCCATTCCACCGAACAACTTATCCTCGACGAAGGACAATTGCAGGCGGCTGAACAAATCTCCGTAGGCAATTGCATTACGAGTTTACGTTTCCTGAGTGTTCATGATTGGCCGCAATTCGTCGCAAAACTCAGTCTCGTCGAGCAAACACTAAATCGTGACCCATCGGGCGTTTACGAGCACATGGACTTTGCAACGCGAAATCGTTACCGACATGCGGTCGAAGCCATCGCAAAACGATCTAAGGTTTCTGAATTCGATGTAGCGTTTAGAGCAATTCAGCTATCGGAAAACGAGCCAGCCAACTCTGACTCGCGTAACCGACACGTTGGGTATTTCCTGGTTGACCATGGGCGAACCGTTCTAGAACGCCTTGTTCAAATGCGCCTCACAACTGCAGTAGCAATAGATAAACTTCGGCGTGCGTTCCCGCTGTCCATCTATCTAGTCGCGATACTCCTTTTTGCTTGGTTGGGCATCGAAGGACTATTCCGATTCGGAGATTGGTCTTCTAGTTCGATGTTACTACGAAGTATCGTTCTACTCCCAATCGCCTTGTGCGGAGTCCACTTAGGATTGGGGATGGTCAACTGGCTCATCACGGTTTTCATGCACCCGAACGCTTTGCCGAGAATGGATTTCCGAACCGGAATTCCAACGGAACACCGTACCCTCGTCGTTGTGCCAACCATGCTAACCAACGTTGACACGATCGAGCATTTGTTGGAGGGCTTAGAAATCAGATTCCTAGCGAATCGAGACGTTTCGCTTCAGTTTGCTTTGCTTACCGACTTTCAGGATTCGGATCGCGAAACGGAGCCCAACGATGAGGAATTGGTTGTGTATGCGACGAAGGGGATCGAGCGGCTCAATTCCGCCTATGGCACCGGCGGTCGAGAACCGTTTCTTTTTCTGAACCGAAGTAGAAAATGGAATGAAGCAGAAGGTGTTTGGATGGGATTCGAGCGAAAGCGGGGCAAGCTTGCGGATTTAAACGCAACTCTTCGTGGCGCCATCGGTCGATTTGCCAATACCTGCGGGAATCTGAATGACCTCACAACGATCAAGTATGTGATCACGCTTGACACGGATACTCAACTACCTTGCGATGCCGCTCGAAAGCTCGTCGAGGCCATGGCGCATCCGCTTAATCGCCCCAAAATGGACTCTGAGTCTGGTTTGGTAACTGCTGGATACACAATTCTTCAGCCCCTTGTTGCGATAAGCATGGCGAGTTCACGTCGGTCGTGGTTTGTCCGACTGATTGGTTCGGACCCTAGCATCGACCCGTATACTCGGGTCGTCTCCGATGTTTATCAAGATCTTTTTGAAGAAGGTTCCTTCATTGGCAAGGGTATCTATGACGTAGACGCATTTGAAAAGTATTGTGGAAACTTCCCCGTGAACGCGATTTTGAGCCACGATTTGCTCGAAAGTTGTTTCGGTCGGTCGGCATTGATTAGCGACGTGACTCTGTACGAAGACCATCCCTCGAGTTACGCCGCCGACGTAAGCAGACGTCACCGATGGATTCGAGGAGACTGGCAGATTGCTGCTTGGCTTTTACCTCACGTTCGTACGAATGAGCATAGCCGTGTCGGCAATCCAATTTCAGCCTTATCACGTTGGAAGATCTTGGACAATCTTCGCCGAAGCGTCATGCCGCTGGCGATGTTGCTCTTATTGCTGAGCACCTGGCTTTTGGCGAACCCCTCGGCGGCACTTGCGGCTACGTGGTTTGTTGTGCTTATTGTGGCCGCACCTCGGATCATGGCCGCCGTGATTGATTTTGTATTCAAGCCAACGGATCTTTCGATCCCAACGCACCTCTATTCGGCGGTGCAAGCACTGGTTCGACCTATCGCTCAGTGCCTATTTACACTTGTTTTCTTGCCTTATGACGCATGGGTCAACACCGATGCGATCGTTCGCACGCTGGTTCGAGTTCATTGGACAAAGCGACGATTGCTTGAATGGCGAACCTCGAGCGATTCGGAACGGAGTGCACGCTCTGACTTGTTTGGATTTTGCCGCAGCATGATGGTTGCTCCCATCGTTTCAATAATTGTTTTCGCGACGATTGGTATTGCAAACCCGGAGACGCTAGCGATTGCAAGCCCGTTCTTAATTGTATGGACGGCTTCCCCGGCGATCGCGTGGTGGTTAAGTCGCATTATTCCGCTTTCGGTGCTTCGACTAAATGATCCCCAGCGTCGATTCCTCCGCACTATGGCGCGACGCACTTGGCGATACTTTGAAGTGTTTGTCACGGCCGACCACAATTGGTTACCCCCGGACAATGTTCATGTTAACCCGCGCGAGGTCATCGCTCCTCGCACGAGCCCAACAAATATAGGAATGGCTTTGCTAGCCGATCTTGCAGCGTATGATTTCGGCTACTGTTCCGTTTCCCGGCTTTTGGATCGGACGCAGAATACGTTTGAAACATTGGCCAAGATGGAACGGCATCAAGGCCACTTTTTTAATTGGTACGACACCAAGACCCTTGCCCCCCTGCTGCCACGCTACGTATCTACGGTGGACAGCGGTAATCTTTCGGGGCATTTGCGCGTGTTGGGGGCCGGATTCGAACAGATGATTGACGCGTCCATCGTCCCCGATCGTCTTTTCGATGGTCTGCACGATACGCTAAGTGTGCTTGTACAGGAAATGGCAACTATTTCGCCTCGCATTGGCGACGTTGCCACTCGATTGGTTGGCAGTGCCAACTCGCGTCGAATCGAATTATTGATGGAGACAATTGACATTGAAAGAACAAGTTTGCGATCCGCATTCGAGACGTTACCGAGAATTGCCAACGAGATGGCCGAGTTGGCTATCAATGTCGCTCCACACGTTGAACCTGCTTGGTGGTGTAATGCCGTTTCTCAAAACTGCAAGGAACAAATCGCCGATTTGCGTGCAATGGGTAATTGGTCGTCTCAATCCATGCCCAACGAAGTAAGCTGGGGAGAGCTGTCACAAGTGGGCCGCGAGCTTATGAAAAAACTGCAAGCCGAGCTCGCACGAGTTGAAAAGACTCCAACTCTTCGAGACATTGCGCAACTGCCGGCGTCGGTTTTTCCCTGGATAAACTCTATCAGGTCGCTCGCGAACGGGGTTAGCAATGTGGCAGCAGAAGTGCGAGAGCACTCCGATCGGATGCCATTGATTAGGGAAGAATCGACACCAGTCGACTCTCGTTATTCTGCAACCGCGACGTCGTCGATAGCAACCTGGCTGGACGAACTGCAATCCGCGTTGGACCATTCTGCGAAATTCGCCGCTGCTCGAATACAAACCCTTGAACGGTTGTGCGCTGAGTGCCGAGAACTAGCGGATATGGATTTCAATTTCTTGGAGAGCAAGATGCGCGATCTATTCGCAATCGGCTTCAATGTCACAGAGAACCAAGTCGATTCCGGATGCTACGATTTGCTGGCGTCGGAAGCGAGGCTGGCGACCTATGTGCTGATTGCACAAGGACAACTTAGGCAAGAGCATTGGTTCGCGTTGGGCCGATTGCTTACGAGCACCAAAGGCGAACCGGCTCTCTTGAGTTGGAGCGGCTCGATGTTCGAGTATTTGATGCCGTTACTTGTGATGCCTACGTTTGACTACACATTGCTCGATCAAACCTATCGAGCGGTCGTCGCTCGGCAAATCGAATATGGTAGACAAAGGGGAGTCCCCTGGGGGGTTTCAGAATCGGGTTATAACGCATTTGATCTAAGTCTCAACTATCAGTACCGAGCGTTTGGAGTTCCAGGTCTGGGATTGAAACGAGGGCTTGCCGACGACCTTGTTATAGCACCTTACGCGTCAGCCTTAGCGTTGATGGTTGCGCCGGACTTGGCATGCCGCAATCTTGAACGACTTGCGAGAGAAGATCGTGCTGGCGGCTACGGCTTCTACGAGGCAATCGACTACACTATTTCTCGATTACCGCCCGGGACCACCAGTGTTACGATTCGACAATACATGGCCCACCATGCCAGTATGAGCTTACTCTCGTTTGCGTACGTTCTTTTGGACAAGCCGATGCAGAAACGTTTTAGCCTCGACTTGGCGTTTCGTTCCTCGGAGCTGTTGCTGCAAGAACGTGTACCAAGAAATACGGTCCCGCTATTCCCACACGCCAACGAAGCAAGTGTGACGCGTGCCTCTGCGGTGGAAGAGACAGGGGCAATGCGTGTCTTGTCGGATCCAACAACGCCTGTACCTGAAGTGCATCTCCTGTCTAATGGCCAGTACCACGTCGCAATCACAAGTGCAGGTGGCGGCTACAGTCGATGGCGTGGGATTTCGGTCACGCGTTGGCGTGAGGATCCGACGCGGGATTGCTGGGGTAACTTCTGCTACATTCGCGATCTTGACAACGGTGCAGTTTGGTCTACCGCATGGCAACCAACCACGACGGTAGCGAAGAAGTACGAAGCCATATTCACTCAAGCTCGAGCTGAGTTCCGTCGAATCGACGATCAAATCGAGATGCACACGATGATCAGTGTCGCATCCGAAGATGACTTGGAAGTTCGTCGGACAAAACTCACGAACCGATCGGATCGAGTTCGTCGAATCGAAATCACAAGCTACGCCGAAGTCGTTTTGGCTCCACAGCCCCAGGACGAGTCACATCCTGCGTTCAGTAGTCTGTTCGTTCAAACGGAGTTGTTGACTCAGCTTAGCGCGATTCTATGCACTCGCAGACCGCGTTCTACGGAGGAGCAGCCACCGTGGATGATGCACATGATGACCGCTACGGGCACGCAAGTGGCAGCGACGTCGTACGAAACAGACCGCATGCGATTCCTGGGTCGCGGACAACCCGCAGCTTCTCCAGCAGCACTTCAGAGTCGAGGTCCACTCTCGAACAGTCATGGGGCCACACTCGATCCTATCGCTAGCATCCGCAAGGTTCTCATCCTTCAGCCCAACGAGACAGTAACGGTAGATGTCATCACAGGAATGGGGGAATCGAGCGCGATCGCGAGAGCCATGGTCGAGAAATATCTTGATTCCAGCCTCGCGGATCGCGTCTTCGAACTCGCATGGACCCGCGGGCTAATTATGTTGCAGCAACTAAATGCATCGGAATCCGAAGCGCTGACGTACAGCCGTCTTGCTGGTTCTATCATTTACGCGTCAGC
>JANMNR010000374.1:0-18224 GCA_031368325.1 Pirellula sp. | reverse complement strand
AGTTACTTACCATTTACCTTGAATTACCGGAAAACCCACCTGTGGCCAGCAAAAGCAAAATTGCCAAAGCCAATCGCGAGCCTAAGTTTTCGACTCGCCGTGAGAACCGTTGCAAATTGTGCGGACGCCCACGTGCGGTGTATCGTAAGTTTGGCATTTGCCGAATCTGTTTTCG
The DNA here is from genome assembly GCA_031368325.1 of Pirellula sp. Lineage (GTDB taxonomy): Bacteria > Planctomycetota > Planctomycetia > Pirellulales > Pirellulaceae > JBKCUI01. Next base: position 18,049 of record JANMNR010000374.1, on the reverse strand, counting down.
GCAACTGGCAGATAAAGGGCTCATTCCTGGTGTTCGAAAAGCAAGCTGGTAAGGTTACGGGGGCATCCATATTATGATCAGTGACCCAATTTCAGACATGATTACCCGGATTCGCAACGCCGTTCGGATCGAACGACCGTTTGTGGACGTCCCTCTCTCTCGATTTCGAGTGGGTGTTGCTGACGTACTAAAACGCGAAGGGTACATTTGGGATTATTCCGAGGTTGAGGCCGTTCCAGCGAAGATGTTACGCATCGAGTTGAAGTATGGTCCAAACGGAGAAAAAGTAATTCAAACCGTCAAGCGGGTTAGCAAGCCTGGTCGTCGGATTTATAAGAAATGCGAAGAGCTGAAGCCAGTCCTAAACGGAATGGGCATCTCGATCGTCAGTACCTCAAAAGGTGTTGTTAGCGACCGAGAAGCACGTCAGCAGAAGCTTGGCGGCGAAGTTCTTTGTGAAGTTTGCTAACGGATCGGTGCCCGAAATGGTGCACTTGTTCCGGTAAGAATAAATTCAGGAAGAATGCAAGCAACCCGCTTGTACCATACATTCCCAGTTAGTGAGTAGCAAAAGAAATGTCCCGCGTAGGAAAAAAACCAATTCCCATCATGGATGGGGTGAAAGTTGCGATCGCCGACCGAAAGGTCGATGTCGAGGGCCCATTGGGCAAGTTGACTTTTACGCATCGTGAGGAGATCGATGTCGCGCTGAGCAGTGATGGCAAGTCCATTGACGTTACGCGCCACAATGATGAACGAGAATCGAGAGCCTACCACGGTTTGACTCGTGCCCTAATCAACAACATGATTTTGGGTGTGAAGAACGGCTACGAGAAAAAGCTAGAAGTGATAGGCGTTGGATACTTGGCCGCGATCAAAGGCAAGGTTTTGCAGCTTCGCGTGGGTTTTGCGAATGAGCTTCACCTACCGATTCCGGATGTTTTGGATGTCAAATGTCCAGACCAGACGCACATCAATATCAAGGGTTGCGACAAACAGGCCGTTGGTCAGTTTGCGGCATACATTCGTTCACTTCGCAAGCCTGAGCCATACAAAGGCAAGGGTGTTCGGTACGTTGGCGAGCAAGTCAAGCTCAAGGCCGGTAAGAGTGCAACTTAGTGGTCCGTGCCAGTCCGGCACAACCCGCTAAGATACAATGATACATTTTTCAGATTTTTCGGGACGCCTTCGCTGCGTCGACATGACAGAGGTTTGAAGTGGATATTCGAAAAGTGGTGGATGGTCAACGTGAGCGACGTGCGTTTCGCGTGCGAAAGCGTGTTCGCGGTACGACATCGCGTCCGAGGTTGAGCGTCACTCGATCATTGCAGAATTTTTCGTGTCAGCTGATCGACGATACGACTGGAACGACCTTAGTTTCAGCTTCGTCCCGCGACAAAGAGCTTCGATCGTCCATCGGATATGGTGGCAACTGCGAGGCAGCGACGAAACTTGGCAAGATTGTTGCCGAGCGGGCAATTAAGGCGGGATTCAAACAAGTTGCATTGGATCGAGGATCGTGCAAGTACCATGGTCGAGTAGCGGCGTTTGCCGAAGCGGCCCGCGAAGCTGGTTTAGAGTTTTAATTCGGAGCGATCAATAGAGTGGCAAATAATTCATCAGGTGGTGGCGGTCAAGGCGGCGGTGGTCAAGGCGATCTAATCGATCGCGTACTCAAGATCAAACGTTGCGCTGCTGTTGTTAAGGGCGGACGTCGTTTTAGCTTCGCGGCGCTCGTTGTCGTCGGTGATGGCAAGGGACGAGTTGGCTATGGTTATGGTAAGGCTAATGAAGTGCCGCCTAGCGTAGCCAAAGCTCAAAAAGGCGCGAATCGCGCTATGATCAACGTTCCCTTGTTGAACGGAACCATCCCTCACGTAGTGTCGGGGCGTTACGGTGCTGCTCACGTTTTGTTGATGCCCGCGAGCCCTGGTACAGGTATCATTGCTGGACAAGCCGTACGAGCTGTTTGCGAAGCAGTCGGCATCCAAGATATTTTGACCAAGAGCTTCCGCTCGAATAATCCTGTAGTATTGATTAAAGCGACTTTTGACGCGCTGTCGCAACTTAGAACGCGCGAAGATGTCGAACGACTCCGAGGCGTTAAACTGTCATGAATTTAGAAGAAATCAACAACGGCATCGTAATCAACAAAGCGCGCAAGCGAATTGGTCGCGGTATTGGTAGTAAAACGGGCAAGACGTCGGGACGTGGACACAACGGTCACAAGTCACGGTCTGGTTACTCACGTCATCCTATGTTCAACGGCGGGGATCTGCCGTTGGTGCGAAGGATCCCAAAGCGTGGTTTCCACAATCGCTGGGCTGAGACTGTCTTTGGAGTCAATTTGGGCGCGATAGACGAAGTGTTCTCGGCCGGAGAGGAAGTGACTGCCACCACGCTACGCGAAAAGGGCTTGGTCAAGGTCGTTTGCGACGAGATCAAGATCTTGGGTGACGGTGAATTGACCAAAGCACTGAAGTTCGTAGTGACAAGAGCCAGTGAGTCCGCTAAAGCAAAGATTGCGCAAGCGGGTGGTTCAATTGAGATACTTGCCGCGAAGCGAACACCAAAGGAACGTGTTGCAGCCCTGAAGGCCGAGGCCGGTAGCTGAACTTAGTCAGTTAGGTTTGACGTAAATTAGGCTAGCAGCAAAGACGAATATCCGAAACAATGGCATGGCCGGCGTTGACCAATGATCAATGTCGGCCATTCCTTTTGAGGCATTTGCCTCACACCACTAGCAGGAACATGATGACATGTTTGAGAAGTTAAGGGTAGTTTTTTCGATTCCAGAGCTTCGGCAGAAGATTTTCCTGACGTTGTTCTTGCTGGCCGTTTACCGAATTGGGTATCACGTTCGCTTGCCTATTTTGACCAACGTCGATTTGGCAATGTCCGGGGATATGCAAGCCTTTTTGAACAAGGTCGCTTTGTTTTCGGCAACGGATCTTCGATCGCTTACCATCTTCGGACTGGGAATCGCACCGTATATTTCCGCTTCGATTATTTTTCAGCTTCTAGGTACTGTTTGGGCACCGATAGAACAGTTGAGAAAAGAAGGAGCTGTTGGACGCAAGAAGATTAACGAATACACTCGCTACCTGACGGTAGTGATCTGCTTGATTCAGAGCTGGGCTTATTTGCAGTTCAGTGTTGTTGCCGTCGATAACTCGACAGTTTCCTCTGTATTCAATAGCAGTGGTGGAACCCAACTTTCTTTTGGATGGGTGGTCACAACGGTCGCGATTATGACGGCTGGGTCTATGTTTTTGATGTGGCTCGGCGAGCAGATAGACGAGTACGGGATCGGCAATGGAGTCTCCCTGCTGATCATGGCCGGGATTTTGGCTCAGATGCCGAAAGCGCTTTGGGATTTGCGTCAAAACATGACGAGTGACTTGAGCGGTATGTCTGCCAACACGATTGGTCCCGACGTATTGATCGTCTTGGCCTTTTTGTTTATCGGCGTGGTTTTCGCGGTCGTGTTCATTACTATGGCTCAACGTCGCATTCAAATGCAGAGTGCAAAGCACGTCCGTGGTCGACGGACATTTGGAGGAACGAAGCAGTTTCTACCACTAAAGATTAACCAATCTGGAGTCATGCCAATTATCTTTGCGAGTAGCATGTTAATGATTCCGGGCTTGGTTTTTGGAGTGTTTGCGAATGCACTTTCGAGCGGTGAGGGGGCAGGGACTGGATGGAGTGGGGCCATGGCAACGATGTTTAGCGGCTTGGCTAACATGTTTTCCTCTCAGTCTTCGTTCTCGTACAACGTTTTGTACGTGATTTTCATCTTCTTCTTCTGTTTCTTTTGGACATCGATCATGTTTAATCCAAAAGAGATGTCGCAGAACCTGCAGGACTCAGGTGCGTTTATTCCAGGATATCGTCCAGGCAAAAGAACCGCGGACTATCTCGAGAAGGTGATGGTTAGAATCACCTACGTGGGAGCATCGTTCCTTGCTGTCGTCGCGATTGTTCCGACGATTATCACTTCGCAATTTGGTGTTTCGTACTCCGTTGCAGCTTTTTACGGTGGAACGGGTTTGCTCATCGCGGTTAGCGTGGCATTCGATTTGATTCAAAAGATCGACAGCCATTTGCTGATGCGTAATTACAAGGGACTGCTTGAGCAGTAATCTCAGGTCAGACTAAACAGCTAGCAAAGGGGGGCCGCTGCAATGCGATTGGTGTTCATCGGTCCGCCAGGGGCGGGAAAGGGTACGCAGTGCAAGCGGCTCTTGGAATTGTTGGCTATTCCGCATCTGTCTACCGGTGAAATGCTTCGTGGTGTGAAGCGTCAAGAAACTGCGTTGTCGCGATGGGTGGCTTCGTACATTGACGCAGGAAAGTTGGCACCAGATCATCTTGTCATGCGAATCGTTGCCCAGCGGCTGCAGAGCGAGGAGTGCATCAATGGTGCTCTGTTTGATGGGTTTCCCAGGACGATTATCCAAGCACAGTTGCTCGACGACTACTTGGCCGAACAGGGGATCAAGTTGGATATGGCATTAGAGCTCAAGGTGGTTGAGGAAGAACTCATCCAGCGGTTGCTCAAGAGGGCACAAATCGACGGAAGAGCCGACGACAACTACGAGACCATTCGTGAACGGCTTCATGTTTTCAAAACACAGACTGCCCCGTTGACTGAGTATTATGCTTCCCAAGGTAAACTCGAACAAGTCGACGGAATGCAGTCGGAGGAACTCGTTTTTGCTGCAATCAAAGAGTGCGTTGCTAGGCACTTAGACGTTTAGGATTTCTTTGATAACGCGTTGGTGCTCAACGCCTGTCAAACGCTGCTCCAGTCCTTGAAACGGGAACGCGAAGCGTTCGTGGTCAATTCCCAAGCAATGCAAGATGGTGGCGTTGAGGTCATTCACATGGACGGGATTCTCAACGATGTTGTAGCTGAAGTCGTCCGTTTGTCCGTATTCGACTCCGCCGCGAATTCCACCGCCGGCCATCCACATCGTAAAGCATTTAGGATGGTGGTCACGCCCGTAGTTTTCTTTGGTGAGTTGTCCTTGGCAATAAATGGTACGTCCGAACTCACCGCCCCAGACCACAAGTGTTGAGTCTAATAGCCCGCGTTGTTTGAGATCCGTGATAAGGGCTGCGCTTGCTTGGTCGACGTCACGACATTGAGCGGGTAGGTCGCCAGCGATGTTGCCGTGCTGATCCCAACCTCGATGAAGCAACTGAACAACTCGCACGCCGCGTTCCACCATACGTCGAGCCAGAAGCGTACTTGCGGCAAAGGTCCCTGGAGTTGTTGCCTCCGGTCCATAATGATCCAGGACCGACTTGGGTTCGTCGCTTAAGTCGACTAAGTTAGGCACGCTGCTCTGCATCCGAAATGCCATTTCATATTGTGCAATTCGCGTTTGAATCTCGGGGTCGTGCAGTTCAGCGAAGCGTTGTTGGTTTAACTGACCGAGTGCGTCCAGCATCGCCCTACGATCCGCCGAAGTGACGCCATCGGGGTTGGGTAGATAAAGTACCGGATCGCCGCCTGTTCGAAGAGCGACACCTGCATAGCGAGTTGGCAAAAAACCGCTCGACCACATCCGGGTAAAGAGAGCTTGGGCGGCCGCGCTGCTGGTCCAAGTTGGGGTTAAGACAACAAAGGCCGGCAGATTGTCACTCTCGCTTCCTAAGCCGTATGCGAGCCATGAACCCAGGCTCGCTTTTCCCGGGACTTCGTTTCCAGTCATAACAAAAGTACAAGCTGGATCGTGATTGATAGCATTGGTGTGGACTGTTTTCACGACGGCCAATTCATCAACAATTTTGGCGGTGTGAGGCAGCAGTTCGCTGATCCAACGTTGGCTTTGGCCGTGTTGTGCAAACTTAAATTTCGAGGGAGCGACTGGGAATCGAGCCTGACCGCTTGTCATCGTGGTGATGCGTTGGCCATTTCGAATTGAGTCCGGCAGGTCCTTGTCAAACTGCTCGTTCATCGCCGGCTTGTAGTCCCACATGTCGATCTGCGAGGGGCCGCCGTTCATGTGAAGGTAAATAACGGATTTCGCTTTCGGAGCGAAATGTGGCAATCCAGCCAGCGGAGGGTGGACCCGCGTCACTGCTTGGTCGCCAAATACTTGGCCGCCCAGCGAAGCCACCGGCGAAGCGCCAGCCAAAGCGGCCAACGCGACACCGCCCATACTTAAACCGTTGTTGCCAAAAAACTGTCGGCGGGTTTGCAGAAGCTGGTGCTGAAATAGAAGGCTATTCATAGATTGAAACTTGGCCAAGAGAGGGTTTCGCGACTTAGAACAGTATATCTGCATCCAGTGGCACACAAGGCGTCCGAGGGCTCAAGATAGCCCCGAAAATTGGCAACTCCAAACAAAAAACCGTGTCGGTTCGATCATTTCGCAAAAATTGATCTTCCTTTGAACAGCCCCCGTTTCTAGCCTCAAGCGACGAAGAGGTTCGGTGGCCAGAAAAGGCGGTCCGTAATCTTTCCCTGAGTTTCCCAATTTTGCTGATCGTTAAAAACTAAAGAATCCGAACTGTTCATCCGATAACGGCTATTGGACGGCAATTGCATATCTGAGAATCAGAAACGAATTGCCAACTTGCCCACATTTCATGAGCTCCCCTTGGGGCTGCTTGGTTCGAAAGGATCGTCCCAGTGAACGAGTCAATCCGGCAAAAAACAGCTACCCAATCGCAGCGGCAGGTCGGGTCCGTTCCTGTACTATTTTCTGTTCGGAATGTTCAGCCGAAAATTGTCGCTGCGATCGCTCAACCTAAACCAAGCGAGAGCCCTGCACCGGACGCCGCCCCAATGTTGCCGGCAATCACACCGTCGAATCCCATCAACTCAACGTTGAATCCCACCAACGCAGCGTCTATCGCTCCCTCGGAAAAGCCAAAGAAAGTACCGACCCCCTCAAACAATCGGGCGTACAACATTGCGGTCGGCTCGCTGGTGATTGCCGTATGTCTTTTAGTGATACGCAACACACAAAGCTCTAAGACAAGGTCCAAAGAGAGTATCGCCTCCAACACGATCGCGAGCCCGGCGGAATCCAAGCTATTGTCGAATCTAAAGGTCGAACTCGTTCCGCCAGCATTGCCTAGTCCTACGGCGATCAAACCCTTCGAATTGGAGATGGCAGGTGTCTCAAGCCCAACTCCAGTCTTTTCAACTGTGTCGAAGACTTCCGATGTCGCAGATGTATCACCTCCGGGGCCACCGTTAACTCAGAGTGCTCTGCCGACGCTTTTGAATAGCAAAGCGGCTGCGTCATCGGCGGAACGCGTTGCGCCACTGAATGGTCGTGTAGACATTATTGCAGCTGATTCACCCCTCAGTTTTCCAGCTGGAAGCGTCGCGACAAAAAACGGTACATTGCAAAATAACGGAAGCTCAAGCCAACCCATCGATCTTTGGCAGACGAACTCAACTCCATCTGAGAACAGTTCAACAAGCTCTCATCGTCCTGAAATTGGCAATGTCAGTGCCGCTACCGTAGAGGGCAAGACGGCTGTCGTGGACTCCAATTCGCCGACGCTGAACAGTCGTGAGCTGTATGAGATGAAAGAACTGCATGAGCTGCTTGAAATGCGCAAGGCGAAAAACACGGTTGCTCCAGGCGTTGCGAACGGCCAAACGTATCCCGAAACAGGCGTTCGTGCCACTACGGTCTCAAGCATCTCGCCAGTATCGGATGTTTCACCAACCAGCCCGGCGATGGAACTTGGTGGAAAACCCATCGGATACAAACCGTACTACAGCGTTGACCAAGGCTCCAGGGATCCAGGCATGATGGCGGGGCGACCGTACTCTACAGCGCCACAAGAGTTTCCCTCGCTCACGGTTCCAAACTACGAACGAGATGCAATGGCGAATCGGCAGGTACCTCCAACCGCAACGCAAAACCAAATGCCGATCCGGCAGCCGTCGACCAAAGACAGCAACAGGTACCCTACCACAACGCAAACTCCGTACGCACCGCTTCCACCGGCTCAAAACGGAGACTCTTTCGGTTATCCCCCAGGAAAATAAGTAAACGCTACACGTTTGTTTGAATGGAATTGATTGATCATGAGCGAAGTCAACCAGGCATTTCTGAGAGCCTACTTAAAGAACCGCGCGTCGCAATCCACAAGCACACCTGGCGCTCCGGTGACTGCTGACCAGAGCGAAACCGCTCAGAAAATGATGGCGAGCAAACCCGCGGTTGCCTTGCCCAAAGTTCCATCCCTCCCACCGACTCAACCGGCCCAGATCTCGCCGTCGGGAAGAAAACTCCGCTTTGATTCGGCTCACTCGCAACCGAGTCACGAAGCCGAAACAGTCGCTCAACCGTTACCAATGCCGGTTCGTCCCGCTCCACGACAGGGAGTTTGGTCGCCGCTCGGCGCGGAACGCGGAATGAAGGCGCTTGAGTCCACTTCGGTGCCTGCCATTGTTCGCAACGGTGTAACTGCCGTTACGAATGAGGCCGCCCAATATCGCCGCCCCACCACCACACCCACTGCTAACCAGTTGCCAGCCACTCAACCGTCGCTGCCAGCCCATCAAGCACATCAGCCCCCGCAAGCCCAGCGTGCATTGCCTGAAAGCAGTGCGAGAATTGCTTATGATCAAGTGATGTATGTTGACGGTCTGAGCGGCCATGCCCCGGCCGGTCGCATGCCCACTACTCGGCCAACGGAACGCACGATCGCTGAAATCACGGAGCCAATTGCGTTTGGAACTGGTACACAAGTTCCTGGCAGCAGACACTTACAAGGTGTCCCCAGTGAAACTTCCAAGAAGCAAATAGATACGCCGAAACCGGACATTGAAAGAACCACTCGACGATTCGACGAGTCCCATCGGAAAAGCTCTATCGAGAGTGTTACCTCCAGTCCATCCATTTCCCCCCCAAAAACCGCAGATAAGTTAAGTCCGTTGAATGGTCAATTGCCATTGCCGGTCGAGTTCTATCCAAGCTGGGAAGTCGATCAGTTCTTTTGGCCCGAAGTCGTCAAGCACATCGAATCCTCTAACACAGACGCGTTCCAGCAGATCGGCAAGCACCTAAGCTTGGCCAATCGGGACGGACTCAAGGTGATGGCTATCACGAGTGGTGAACGCGGAGTTGGCCGCAGTACAGTCGCCATGCACATGGCGAGATGCGCTGCCGCCGCCGGCCTTCGCGTCGCACTTCTTGATGGTGACACCTTTTGCCCTAGCCTGATTGATCAACTTCGGCTTGATATGCAACAGGGATGGCAAGACTGCTTGTTTGAAAACGTGCCGCTGCACGAAATAGCCATCCACTCCATCGCCGATCAGATCACTCTTTTTCCGTTGACGAGTGTTATTTCCCAGCAGCAGATGCATGCCAATCTTCATCGGATTTCCAAGCTAGTTCGTCGGATTTCCAATGCGTTCGATATGGTGTTTATCGATGCGAGCCGAATCAATCTGGAACAACGTGACTTGGTAGGAGTTGGGCAAGAATCGATAGTAGATGCCGTCATCGTCGTCGTGGATACCGAACTGAGCATCAAAGAAAAAGTAGATTCGGCAGTAAGCATCTTGCGAGAAATGGGGATCTCGTCGATTGGACTTGTCGAGAACTTTCAATCCTAACGCTGCGTGCGCCCCAGCCTCAACACCAACTGACAAAAGGTTCGACTATGTATCAATCACATTGGGGTCTTCAAAGCCGACCCTTCGATAGTCGGCCAGAAGGGGATTTCTACTTTCCTTCGGATTCACATCAGGCAGCCCTCCTCAAGCTACATTATGCAATCGAAACGCGTCGTTCCGTCGCGGTGGTTTGCGGAGATCCCGGACTTGGAAAGACCATGTTGCTGGATTCGGTTTTTGCCCAACTGCCGGATTTCATTGCTCCATACATTCGCGTCGTTTATCCAGCGATGCCACCTGACCAGTTATTGCGATATGTTGCAAGGCAAATCGCTCCGCAAGAAAGTTTGGATACCGTCGGCGGAATCGGTCAATCGATCGAAATCATTGAACGCGTTCTACGTCATAACGTCAGTGACGGACAGCACGCCGTCATTGTCATTGACGAAGCTCATTTGCTGGACGGTTTCGGTTCATTGGAACCATTGCGATTGCTTTTGAACTTGGCAACGGAACTGACTGAATCGGAAGCGGCTTTAACTCTGGTCCTGTCTGGCTCTCCAATTTTGCTGTCGCATCTATCTCGACACGCTGCATTGGAAGATCGTATTGCAGTTCGATGCGTTTTAGAACGATTTGGGCGCGAAGAGACCGTCGCGTATGTTCGCCATCGTTTGCAAGTTGCAGGCTGGAACAATCCTTTGATGTTCGACGACGAAGCGATGGGGCTCATTCAGGAGTTGACTCTAGGTGTGCCTCGCCGCATCAACCGCCTTTGCGATCTAGCTCTCATGATCGCATATGCTCAGGATAGGATGCGGATCGACTCGGCAACGATCGAAACCGCAAATGCAGAACTGACCAGCCGATCCGTACGGATCGGCTGCTTAAACACCATTCCTGCGAACCAGCGCAGCGGCGATCACGCACTAGGTTGCCCCGTTTCGTCCATCAATTGAGCAGAATTTGGCCGATTCCCCGACGCTCGCAATCGAGCCTTGGGGGGCTCGATCGGTTACAGATTGTGTAGAATGTGTCTTTTGCATTTGTTCCAGCAGTCAACCTTAGAGCTGCCATACGAAATACCGATTCTATGCGTGATACAATCGAGGGCTCAGACAAGAGAGACCCTGCTAAGCTGCGATCTAGCCGCTGGTTTGCTCCCGATGACTTAAGAAGCTTCGGCCATCGTTCCCGACTCAAAGGTATGGGGATCGACGACTCGGATTACCAAGGCAAGCCTATTGTGGCTTTGTTGAATACTTGGAGCGACCTCAATACTTGCCATTCGCACTTCAAACAACGTGTCGACGAAATCAAACGAGGGGTGTTGCAAGCGGGTGGGTTTCCTGTTGAGGTCCCCGTGATGAGCCTTGGCGAGATGCTGATGAAACCGACAACCATGCTCTATCGCAATCTACTGGCGATGGAAACCGAGGAAGTCATACGTTGTCATCCTGTGGACTCCGTGGTCCTGATGGGAGGCTGTGACAAGACCGTACCCGCCCTCATTATGGGAGCCATCTCCGCGGACGTACCGTCGATATTTTTCCCTGCAGGCCCGATGCTCAAAGCGAGATGGAAAGACCAGACGCTGGGGAGCGGTACGGACGCTTGGAAGTATTGGGCGGAACGTTGTGCCGGTAACTTATGCGAAAGCGATTGGAAAGGAGTCGAGAATTGTATCGCCCGTTCGGCGGGAACTTGCATGACGATGGGAACAGCATCCACCATGGCTTGCATCGCTGAAGCCCTTGGACTAACTTTGCCCAACGCCGCAAGCGTGCCGGCAGTGGTGGCTGAGCACAGTCGCTTAGCGGTTGCGACCGGCCGACGTGCAGTTGAGTTGGCCTGGCAAAACGTGACGCCGCGAAGCCTGCTCACTCGCGCGAGTTTCGAAAACGCGATGGCAACGCAGTTATCGATAAGCGGTTCAACCAACGCGATTGTGCATATGATTGCCATGGCCGGTCGCGCCGATATCCGACTAACGCTGGATGACTATGATGCCATGTCCAAATTCGTTCCTGTGTTGGCGGATGTGCGACCAAGCGGCAAGTACCTGATGGAGGACTTCTACGATGCAGGGGGCTTGCCTGGATTGCTTTCTCGATTGCGAGATGTCTTGAAATTAGGCGAGCAGACTGTCAACGGAATGACGTTAGGCGCGCAAATCCAGTCGGCTGAGGTGATTGACAACTCCGTCATTCGAACGCGAGAAAATCCATTGTGGCCAACCGGAGGAACGTGTGTGCTTCGCGGAAACTTGGCGCCCAATGGCTGTGTCATCAAGACGGTTGCGGCCGAAGCTCGATTGCAAAAGCATACTGGTCCCGCGATGGTCTTCGATAACTATGCGGAACTCAAAAAAGTCATCAACGATCCCGAGCTTGATGTAACCGAAGATACAGTTTTGGTCCTGCGAAGTGCTGGGCCGATCGGAGCCCCTGGATTTCCCGAGTGGGGGATGCTGCCGATCCCGGACAAATTGTTGAAACGTGGGATTCGGGACATGGTCCGAATCTCCGATGCAAGGATGAGCGGAACCAGTTACGGCACATGTGTATTGCATGTGTCTCCGGAATCGCATGTCGGTGGGCCACTAGCCTTGGTTGAAAACGGGGACCTCATCGAACTCGATGTTGCCAATCGCAGTTTGACGCTTTTGGTGGATGACGCAACCATGTTGAAGCGACGGGAAAATTGGGTGCCGCCTACCGCGACTTGGACTCGCGGTTATCATCGTATTTTTGCAGACCATGTGACCCAGGCGCACGAGGGCTGTGATTTTGACTTCCTCCATGGCCATTCTTCGAACCGAGAACCGGATATATTCTAATGTGGACATCTGCTGTAACTCCTGAATTGCTTGCCGCTAGTGTGATCGCCGTCCCGCCGCTTGCGCGAGACTCCAATCGAACGATTTGCGAAGTCGAAAACACCAAGATCATTCGCTCCATTGAAGCTGGCGGAGTCACATCGTTGCTGTACGGTGGTAACGCGGTCTTCTATCACTTGCGATTAAGCGAGTACGCCTCGGCCCTCTCGATGTTAGCTCGCGCAGCGGCGACAAAGACCTGGATCATTCCATCGGTCGGCCCAACGTATGGCATCATGATGGATCAAGCAGATATCTTAAAGGACTTCGATTTCCCAACCGTTATGATCTTGCCTCAAAAAGAGATCGCGGACGAAACAGGGATCGCGACGGGAGTCAGGCATTTTGTCGAGAAGTTTGGGAAGCCAATCGTCTTGTATCTGAAGCATGATCGATGGCTTGCGCCATCGTTGGTCGACTCCCTGGTTCGCGATGGGCTGGTCAGTTGGATCAAATACGCGGTCGTACGCGACGATCCTGTTGTTGACCCTTACTTGACGGAGATCCTTTCGGCCGTCCCAGCCAACATGATCGTTAGCGGCATTGGCGAGCAACCAGCCATTATTCACTTGCGAGATTTCGGTGTCGGCAGCTTTACGAGCGGCTGCGTTTGTGTTTCACCTGCTCGATCGATGGCGATGATGCGAGCCATTCATGCGAAAGACTATTTGAAAGCGGAAGCCATTCGAGCGAGCTTTGGCCCATTGGAAGATCTTCGCAATGGAATTCAACCGATTCGAGTATTACATGAAGCGGTGGCGGCAGCCGGTATTGCCAAGACTGGTCCGATGCAACCGTTGCTTGGTGAACTAAGCGATGCGAACAAAACAGCCATCAAGGCTGCAGTTCAGGCGTTAATGGCATTGCCTGCCGCGTAGTCAAAACCGAAAGATATGACCTATCGATAGTCGTTTGCGTTTTCTTGGGCTTTGTCGAGCGTGTTCATGAGGGATATAGCGCGACGTCGAATTTGCGGTTCCGTCGTGGTTCCATTGACTTCGAGATGCAAGAGCGTCGCAGCTGGCGAACTAGAAAGAGGCGGAAAGACAGAGCCCATTAATGTACGTCGCCCGACATTGGCCGACAAATCGAAGTGCAACTCGCGTCGCATGTTCACCCATCCCGCTCCGCGTAGCGATACGATATCTCCATCCAACACCAACTCATGCACCGGCAATCGATCGCCATCGATGCCGAAGAGGATATCCGCCGAGTCAAACGCACCCTGCCCTGGGCTGACCGAAAGAACGCGAAAGAGTTTGATCATCGCGGGCAACTCGTAAAGGTCTGCTTTGCGAAGCCATGCTTTCCCTTGGCCTCCTAAAGATGCCGTGTTGGTTAATTCTCCTTGCAAATCACATTCGATGGAGAGTTCCCCCCTGGCCTGCGTGTTCGACTCGCCAAGATCGACCAGGAATCCTTGCAGGTCTGCGGCCACGAGGCGAAGTCGATAATTTGATCGTTGTTGGCCGTCCAATGGTTCGACTCCGCTCAAAAAAACGGTTCCGCTCAACGCGCGGGCACGAATATCGGTGTCCGCTTTGTCGATAGGGACGACATCATCGATCGCGCGAACGGCATTGGGGTTCGTCGGAGGGGGCGCCGTAGCCCTGCCGAGAGAATCGATTCTGTTTGAGAGTGCATCACGAATCGGGCCGCGATGCGAAGCTTGCTCGACCGCGACATTCGCTGAACGATTCGATGGCGAAAAATAGACCGCGGACGCTACGGTACTATTGTTAGTTCTCGATTCGAGAGACGGGAAGTTGTTCTTTTGTTTCCATGTCGCCGCATCGCGACCGAAAAGGAGTTCCCTGCGATTGAATGCAAACGGGCCTTGAACTCCTGTAACCGCAATCTCCTTGATAGCCAGTGCCTTGAGATCCAACGTGCCAAATGCCATCGGGCCTGTCGGTGTGCTCTCACCTCTCAATGCGACTGTACCACGAATTCCAGAGGCGATACCACCACCACCAAGCCTCCCATCCTCAATCTCTAGTTCCAGATCCCATTCCCGGACGATGGATTCCGTAGCAGTTGGAGGCGAAGATACTCTGGTTGTGCCTGTAATGCTGACCGGCCCACGAAAATCAAGTTTCGCGAGCGGATCCTTAAGGTAACTGGGCAAACAGGCTAGCAGTCCCTGGTCGACGTGCAACCGTGTTAGAGGCAGCCAAGTTAGTAATCCATCCCAGGTTCCGTCGGCATACAAACTGCATTGCCCCTCGGTTTGCAATCGACTGGATTCGTGTTTGCCGGATAGCGAATGAATGTCGATTCGGCCCGGGCGGTAAACAATTTTGCAAGCGACATTGTTCACTTGATACGGCAATGAAACCGGTCGGATGGACACCCCCGCGCCTGCTCGCAATTCCAATTCGCCTTTTTCAACAATCTCAACCCGCATGTCTAGCGGATCGTTTGGATGGCTGCGAGAAATCTTCATGTTGACCTCGTCCAATACGCCGCTCGGCTGTAGTTGATCCCACAGGCCACGAACGCTTTTAGGCAACGCCGACTGAAGTTCTTCGTCAAGACTAACATCAAACCCATTGAAGAACAGGTCCAGCGATTCTAAGTTCCCATTGCGACTTTGACATATGCCGGTCCCATGTATCTTTGCTCCGTCGTTTCGGCCGATAAAGTTTTTCAATAGCAAACGTTCATTGTCGAGGGTCGCTTCGCCCTGAATATCCTCGATTGGGTAGCGGAAACCATCGTACTTAATCGCGCACTCGGAAAAGGTTAGCTCAAGCGACCGAAAAAGTGCGTCGGGCTGGCGCGCGAGCCGTTGAAAATGGCCTTGTTTGAGATAAACCGTCCCTTGCGGGTGAAGGGACAAAACGAATTTTTGCAAAGTGCTCTCCGGCGCACCTCGCGGCGTAAGTGCTCTCAAGAGGGTTTCATCTATTGCAATCGGTCCATCGGCAGCAAGTTTCAAATCCATCAGCCAGCGGGGTTGCGCACGTGCAAGTGTCAGCGCTCCATTGAGCCTTTGTCCACCCGCAGTTCCTATCAACGCAGCGGCGACGATTGTGTCATTTTCGTAAACAAAGTCGCCCGAGATATTTTTAACAGGATACGGAAAAAACTCGGGCTCCAGGCCAGCATTCTTAGCTCGTACCTTGACGCGCGGCGTCCACTTTTTTCCATCAAACACAAGGCTAGCTTCCGCATCGACAAGTCCACTTACTCCTAGCTTTTGCCATGCGTCCTTCATCGCAGTCGGCAAAGCTTGATAAAGCCGCTGATCCAGAGAAAGGTCTTTGACGGTAACAGCCGCCGTAAGGGGTGAGCCAATTGCAAAACCATTCATGTCACACTCAAACGCGACTGAGGTTTGGCCACTAGATGCCTTTACGTTTCGAAGCTTTAATAAGCCATTAGTACAAAACACCTTGCCAGACAACGACTCGAGTGGATATGGCACTTGGGGATGCAGCAATCGACCATCGACAATCGAAGCCTTGGCCGAGTACGAAAGTCGCCCCTTATCCGAGCTTGCCGCAAAGTCGCCATCCAGTTCACCGCTAAACCCGGCCGCATGAACCAAATACGTTTGCATACTCTTCGGCAATTGGGACGCCAATCGCTGCGAGTATTGGAACTTGGTGATCTTGCCCTGGGCGATCCACGAACTTTTGTCCTCGCTAAGTGACCCAATGACGATCGCCTTGTTGAAGTAGTTACTGGCTACGCTTGCGTTTACGTTGGCGGTCAACGGCTGAATTTGACCAGCTACAAGACGAGGTGCAAGCTCCATATGCACCCGTAAATCGTGAAGAATCGTTTCTTTCTCGCCCTTACCAGTCTCGCCGCCGAGCCGCACCAATCCCGATCGAATATCAATCGATGGGTATTCGGGGCTGAGCGGTTGGGAGCCGGAGAGCTCTTGAAGGCTGAATCGACCCGCACTCACCGGCCATACGCAAAGCTCAACTCCGTCGGCTACCACTCTTTTAACTGGAAACTGGCCCTGGGCCAATCCGATCAACTCAATTGGTCCATAACAGATAAGCCTTCCGCAACGCACCACGTCTCGAAGACCATGGTCGGTTGGCTTTGCAATTCGAATTCCTTCGATGGTGATCGACTTGCCTGCCTGGTAATGGGCGCGATCCACAGAGATATAGTGGGTTGGAAACTCTTTCCGCATCCGTTTCAGGATCTCGCTCGTCAGCCTGCTATCGACTTGTCCGATTAGGGAAAAATAGCACCAGAGTCCCAAAATCGCAAACAGCAAGATCCACAACAAACGATGTTCCCAAACACGATCGCGTCCCCGGCGAATAGAGTCCGCCGAGCTTGTAGAATGGGTATCAATGGTGGCTGGTGTCGTCCGTGACATCGTTCGAGGCTATCGATTCTCGCCTTTCTTTTTTCGGTGAAGTATCCATTTCATGGTCGTGGCAAATCCAATGCCTCCAAGCACACAGATCGCCAAGACAGCAGGTTGGCGATATCGTACTGACCCAACAAAAAACACATGTAGTAAAGCGAAATAAACACAAGGAACCGCGAACAGCCAAGAACCCGCCTGACTTCGGCAATGCCACATGCCTATTAACGCAAAGATCATGATCGCTGTGTAACCAATCGCCTCCATCCCTCTCGCCCTGCCGTCTAGTTCACGAGCGACTGGGAGCGGAGACCACATCTTGACGAACTTTACCAATCCAAGCCGAGTAGCGTCAGATGAGTTTTCTGCCGCCCACGCAATAGCAGCATTTTTTAACCGTCGGTCCACTCGCCACTCCAGCGTACTCTCTAGTTTGTTTCCCGCTAAGACTTCACGTTGATCCTCGTTTTTCTGATCAACAATGAAGGCATTAACAAATTCCATTTCCTCATCGCTGCTTCCAGACGCTCCGGGGTGCCATCCGTCGTAGAGGCTTGCGCCCACCTGCAAGGTGGTTGGAACAAACTTGCCTGTCACCTGGTAGTTTCTGAGCCACCAAGGACTCATGACCATTCCGATCCCCAGGCAGAACAACACACACCCGAACAGCCAATGCATGGTTGTTTTCATAGAAGGACGAGGAGACGATTGGGCCATCACGGCAACGAGGTACAAAAAGAGGATAGCAGGCCATAGACTCCAGCTTGGTCGAGCCAAACAGGCCAAGCCACTGCTCGCACCAGACAATAGCATCCAACTCCAAGCAATCTCCCACCGCGACTCCTTTTTTGCCTGGATCGCCAACCAGGTAAACCCCAAGCTGAGCAAAAGCAAAGGACAAAAGACCGCTTCACTAAGCACCAAAATGCTCATGGCGATTGCACCCGGATACAAGTCCACCAGAATTCCGCTGCAAATCCAGAACTCGGATTTGCGGGGCTTATCGCACGTGCGAAACATTCGATCCGTAAAAAACATAACCAGGCCAATGCTCAGTCCCCCCATCGCACAGCCTGCAATCCTGGCTGCAAACACCGCAGTCCATTTTGAGTTGACGCCAGCACCATTCAACGGGCCGTCGAGCCAAGTACACGGCGAAAGAAACAAAGGATAGAGCGGCGCGCGAAAGATCTTCGAATCGGGGCCGCCGTATTCATACGGAAGCCCT
>JANMNR010000372.1:0-6188 GCA_031368325.1 Pirellula sp. | reverse complement strand
CAAGCGAATATCCGTACAACGACCATACGATCGACATTATGGCAGTTAGGAAAAGGCACTGGATAAATACGCTTAAAACATTTTTTTTTCGAACCAATCCCGAATAAAACAACGCCAAGCCGGGCGCAATCATGAAGAAGACCAAGGCGGAGCAAATCAAGATCCAAGCATTGTTTCCCGCGACTGCCGCCGCCCTGGAATCCAAGGGTTTGCGACTCCCTTCGAAATCGGTTTGCGGAATCGCCATCATCGGGCTCGATCCGTTTTGTCCCCAAGATTCGATTCCTGGGTTGATTGCATTTTCTGGCCGAACCGTGTCATCCCCCTGGCCAGCAGCCACCGCAAACGCAAAGGAGATAATGAGGAAATAGAGGAAAGTCCTAGCGGATAACACCGATTCGCGAGCAGTCCAATTTGAATCGAATGGATTGCGACGAATCGACTTACCCTCAAAAGCACTCATGACGGGAGGGGTCATGGATTGCCTCGAATGGGTTGGCGAAAATGGTTGATTAATGGTTCTAATTGATGATCATGGCAGGCAAAGCCAATTTTGTCACCATCGGTTACGAGATTAACAAATCAATTACACTATTGAGGAAAAGGAGAGCCAGGCCTATACTTGGCCCCCTCCCCGTCACCCACAATCGCCAGTCTTTTGCCGCACGAAGCCATGAAAAGCGAACGAAAACAGATACAAGAGTCGAATCTACTCGCTGACAAAATAGAGCAGTTGGCAGTCAAACTGAAGAAAGCAATGCCGGCAATTGTCGCCGTAACTGCCATCGTCGTTCTTGGCTTGCTGTCGTACGGTTTCTTTACGTCCGTCAAAGAGAAAGAGGCAGCGAAAGGTTGGACTCAGCTTTATTTTGCGGACACGGTCGCTGCCAATTTGCGGGAGATTTCAACTGACTTTGCTACAACAACGGCTGGTCTTTGGGCCAAGCAGACTTCAGCAGATTCCAATATGGCATTGGCTCTGGAAAAGGTTTATCTCGACCGCGACCTCGCTGAAACATTTTACAAAGAGGCGATTGGCGAATACCAATCCGTTTCCGACAAAAGTAGCGATCCTTTCTTGGTTGGACGCGCTAACTTCGGATTGGCACAAGCGTTTGAGGGAATGGGCGAAAACGAAAAGGCTCTAGCCTCTTATCGAAAGGTCATTGCGAACAAAGCAATGGGTACCGAATTGATCGCGGAAGTCACCAAGCGGGTTGCTTGGCTGGAAAGCAAGTCCGGCGAGGAATTCTACGCATGGTACAAATCGAGCCGTGCTTCAGCGCCTGTGCTTAATGCCAATCCACCAGCCGTGCAAACTCCTGTGCCAGGGACTCCAAATATAGATTTTCCTAACAAATCAGGCGAAACTCCTGGGGCTGCACCACAGTCTAATACGATTCCTGTCGCTGGGCCAACATCGACTGATCCGTCGGCAACGCCGACCCCACCCACCCCGTCCATCGAATTGCCGGCAACCAAACCCGATATCCCTGCCAAAGCCGATTTGCCAGGAGGTGAGTTGCCTAAAGCAAGTGATGTTCCCGCAGAAACGAAGCCTCAATCATAGACTTCAGCTCTTCTGCGTTCCCGATTCTTGAAATGACATAGGTCCATGGTTAACGCAGATTCGATAGACGATCTACCTTTGGACGAAACCGAACCACTTCCAACCGACAGCGTGGAATTGGTATCGAAAGTCTCTGGTGAGGAACTTCGCGACTTTGAGTTTCTCGTCACCGACGAGTACTCAGGAAAACGCGTTGATTTAGTGCTTGCGCTCCTGCTGGACAGCTATAGCAGGGTTTTCTTACGCCGGATTGTTATGGAAAACAAAGTCTGCGTGAACGGTAAACCAGTTAAGCCCGCGTTCAAGGTATTTGCGGGACAAACGATCACCGTAAATCTTCTACCGCCGCCACCGCGAGAAGGCCCGATACCAGAGAATATCCCTCTCGACATTATTTTCGAAGACGATTGCTTTGTCATCGTGAACAAATTTCCAGGCATGGTGGTTCATCCAGCCAAAGGCCATTGGTCAGGCACCCTGACCGCCGCTCTCGCATATCACTTTCAACAACTTAGCGACGCAGGCGGTCCTACCCGTCCTGGAATCGTTCATCGACTCGATCGCGATACCAGTGGAGTCATCGTGATTGCCAAGACGAACGAAGTACACTTTAAATTGTGTGCGCAATTCGAGTCTCGCGAAGTCACCAAAACGTATATGGCCATCGTTGCTGGAACATTAGACAGAGATCGGGATCGAATCATACAGCCGATCGGTAATCATCCGTACCAACGAGACAAGATGGCGATTCGAGCTGGCCATCATTCCAGTCGAGATGCCGAGACCTTTTTCGAGGTCGTCAAGCGATTCCCAGGATACGCCTTTCTCAAGGTCGAGCCAAAGACAGGGCGAACTCACCAGATTAGATTGCACATGGCACATATTGGTTGCCCAATTCTATGCGATCGACTTTATGGTGGCCACGCAAGTGTTATGCGAGGACAATTGCAACGTCGCCAAGTGCGAGGCCTGCCGCCCTTGGACACGGATTCCGATGTCGTATTAACGCGACATGCACTACATGCGGCAAAGCTTGAGTTCGACCACCCCAAAACCGGCGAACGCATGAGCTTCGAAGCGCCGCTTCCTGAAGACTTGCAACATACATTGGACATTTTAGGTTCAGGCTAAAGGACTACCGACCCTGCATCGCCGGAAACATCTCTCGAACCATCTGAATGGCGGCAGGTCCAACAAGCACCATGAACACACCAGGGAAAATAAATAGCACCAAGGGGAAAATCAACTTCACAGCAGTCTTGGCTGCTTTTTCTTCCGCGATCTGCTGCCGTTTGATTCGCATTGATTCGCTTTGGACCCGTAGCGCCTGAGCGACTCCTGACCCAAACTTGTCAGCCTGAATGAGCAGCGAAGCAAGCGTTCTCAGATCCTCAACACCTGTCCTGTTACCCAGATCTTGCAACACACTGGCTCGCGCTCGGCCCATTTGCAGATGGAGAGTGCTTAGCTGGAGTTCATCGGAAAGCACCGGGTAGGCGGCACGCATTTCGTCGGATACTTTGCGAATGCCTTGGTCGAGGCCCAAACCAGCCTCTACGCTTACAACGAGCAAATCCAATGCATCAGGTAACCCTAGAGTGATCTGCTTTTTTCGACTGGATCGCAATTGGTCAAGGACGAATTCGGGTAGAAAAAAAGCAATTCCTCCGCCAATCACAGCCCTAAACAAGACTGGCGAACCTAGCCCCACGGTTAATGCCGTAATCCCCCCAGCGAGAAAAACGCCACAAAGCGAGGAGATCATTTTGATTGCGAGGAAAACGCCGCTCGCGCCCTCCGTACGAAATCCGGCCTCCGATAGCCTCGCTTTCAACTTGTTGACTTCCACTTCGTTCTTGGGTTGCAAGTGTTTGGCTAATGCTGGTGCTGCATTTTCAAAGGCGCGTGTAAACACTTCCTTCTTCGACTCTTTAACTTCACCACCCTTTCGCATCGCAACACTTAGCATGTCGAGTCGATTCTCTGCCGTTCCCTTCTCATCGCGATTGAGTAAATCCATTGCAAACCAAACGATGGACACCACCGCCATAAAAACGGTAACTGCAACGATGAGTCTCATGTCGATGGCAGCCAGAATTAACACGGTAATCGTCCCCACAGAGTGAGCCTAATGGATTTTGTTTGAAGTGTGTCGTGTAATTGATCCACTACACTTTAATGTCGATGATCTTGCGAATAACTAGCGCCCCAAGGAACTGCATCACGATTGCACCACCCAGGAGCCATTGTCCCATAGGGTCCTTGAACAATTTCATGATGTATTCGTTGTTGGCATACAACATGAATGCAAACAACGCTGGCGGCAATCCTAACAAGACAATACCAGAGAGTCTGCCTTCCCCCGTCAAAGCTTGAATTTGGCCAGCGAGGCGGTACCGAGCTCGTACAAGGTTGCCAATCTTTTCTAAAATTTCCGCCAAGTCGCCACCCGTCTGGCGTTGAAGAATTACCGCCGTTGCAAAGAACCGCAAATCCAAATTGGGTATCCTCTGTGTCATCGACTCAAGCGATTGCTCAAGCGATACCCCAAAGTTCTGCTCCTCAAAGCATCGTCCAAATTCTCGTCCCAACGGTTCTGGCATTTCATCGGAGATCAATCCAAAGCCCGCACCCAACGAATGCCCCGCTCGAAGCGATCGGCTCAACATCTCAAGGGCTTCAGGGAGCTGCATATTGAACTTGCTGATTCTTTTCTTCCTCTTGATATTCACCCACAAGAAGGGGATGAAGAACAAGACAACTCCGGCGACTGGGGCTATGAACCAAGGGATTGGGGCAAAAAGACATGCAATCGCTCCAACGCCTGCCAGGCCGAAACAAAGCAAAGCGAATTTATCCAATGGCATCCTTATCCCTGCCTGCTCCAGCATAACCTTCATGTTAAACTGTCGCGTCATCCACTGCTCTAGCGCATTTGTGGTGTTGTCCAGTGGATTGCGGAGGGTCAACGCAGATGCATCGATACCATCGCGATCGCTACGCGTCTTGGCTGTCAGGGTTGACAAGCGGTCCTCGACGACCGAAGCATCATCTCCGCGAACCATCATTGCAACAGCACCGATGATTGCGGCAACGCAAACACCAACCGATGCAGCAATTATCAATACGATCATCGGGTTAAGCCCTCATCATAATCCGTTGGCGGAATGCGCTCGCTGGCAACCGAATTCCAGCGGACTCGAGTCGAGGCATAAAGGAGGGACGAACTCCCGTCGCCTCAAAATAGCCATGCGCCTTGCCGTTTTCATCGACACCCTCTTGGACAAATCGATAGATATCTTGCAAGACGACTGTATCTTGTTCCATTCCTTGCACTTCAGTAATGTTCATTACCCGGCGAGGGCCCCCCTGAAGTCGATTGGCTTGAATGATGACATCCACAGCACCAGCAACCTGCTGTCGAATCGCCTTGATTGGCAAATCGTATCCCGCCATCATGACTAGCGTCTCAAGTCGAGCAATCGCATCGCGAGGCGAGTTGGAGTGCACAGTCGTCATGGATCCATCGTGACCTGTATTCATGGCTTGCAGCATGTCAAGCGTTTCTCCGCCTCGACACTCGCCGATGATGATGCGCTCTGGGCGCATTCGCAACGCATTGCGCACTAAGTCCGTCGCCGTAATAGCTCCGGTTCCTTCAATATTGGAAGGCCGTGTCTCCAGACGCACGACGTGTTCCTGCTGCAGCTGTAATTCTGCAGCATCCTCAATCGTCACCACGCGCTGATCATTCTGAATGAAACTACTTAGCGTGTTCAACAGAGTCGTTTTGCCAGACCCCGTTCCTCCGCTAATGATGATGTTCAATCTCGCTTTGATGCAGCCCTCCAGAAGCATGACCATTTCAGGGGTGAACGCCTTGAAGTTGAGCAACCCCTCGAGCTTCACTGGGTTCGAACCAAAACGACGAATGGAAACGCATGCCCCATCCAATGCCAACGGCGGAATAATGGCGTTGACCCGAGAACCGTCTTCCAAACGAGCGTCGACCATCGGGCAGGTCTCGTCCACTCGCCGCCCCACTTTGGAAACAATACGATCGATGATCTGCATCAAGTGCGCGTTGTCTCGAAATTCCACTTCTGTTTTTTCTAGCTGGCCACGGCGCTCCACGAAGATATTTTTGGGACCGTTGATCAAAATATCGCTGATTGATGGATCCTTGAGCAAAAACTCTAAAGGCCCAAGCCCCAACGTTTCATCAAGCACCTCATCAACGATTCTGTCCCGCTCCGAACGATTGAGAAAGGTGTTCTCACTATCGCATAGGTGCTCAACGACGAGACGAATTTCTCGTCCCCTACATCGCTGCAGGGATCGGACTATATCATCTCCTCGTGTCAGTTCGAGTAGTCCGCCTGAGGCGGACGTATCGAGAATTGACGGAGGAGCGTGGCGTGTAGTCTCTGAGGGTTCCCTTTCGGGCCTTCCCTGCTGATTGTCCCCACCTCATACCTTTCGGCATAGAGGATACTGGGATGTTCCAGCAAATAGCCACGTTTCGAACCTCGGCGTAATCCTTTCGGATGAAGCCGGGTTGTATCACTAGTATGGTAATTCCGGTTCGTCTGTCTCTGTTCATTGTCTTGGAACTTAC
>JANMNR010000136.1:0-2225 GCA_031368325.1 Pirellula sp. | reverse complement strand
GTTTGATTCTACTCGACAAAGAGCGGATCAAGCGTGACGGTCGAGCGATGAAGCGGAGGCTCAACCGCTATGAATATGAAAACACTCTTCGTGACCTATTGAATTTGCCGTGGATTCAAGTCCGTGACATGCTTCCGGAAGATGGCGAGTTGTATCGCTTCAACAAGTCTGGAGAAGCACTGGATGTTTCCCATGTGCAATTGTCTCGCTACATGAGTGCCGCCGACTATGCACTTCGACAAGCAATGATCGTAAAATCTGAGCGTCCAACGCGAACGACGAATCGCTACTACGCTCGCGATGAATTCTCACTAGTGGGAAATTTTTTGCCGCGAGAAAATGGGACGTTGCCTGATCGACTTTCGTTCCCAGTATTGGATTCGCGCGCACAACCGGATGTTCGAAGTGGCAAAGCACCCAAATCATCGCCAGAGTCTCGCGAAAGAGAAGCGGTCGGTCGAGTCTCGAGCATCTTCAGCGACGCAGGCGGTTACAATTGGGGTCAATTTCGAGTTCCAGCATCGGGAAAGTACAAATTGCGATTTAAAGGCTATTCGATTTGGGTCAGTGGTGGTGGC
Organism: Pirellula sp.; assembly: GCA_031368325.1. Lineage (GTDB taxonomy): Bacteria > Planctomycetota > Planctomycetia > Pirellulales > Pirellulaceae > JBKCUI01. The sequence continues at coordinate 1,647 of JANMNR010000136.1, read as the reverse complement.
ATCGGTCGATGGTTTTTTGAAGGCTTTGGAGATGAAAAAGCACCCGTCTATCACCTCCCTCTTTGGCACCGCCCCAACGCAGATGAAGTTTGGCCAGGTCGTCGTCCCGAACCAATTGGTGTTTATGCGCAGAGCACGGGAAAAAGTCGTTCGATTGGTCAGTTTGATTTTGGCATCGAGCCTACTGAGTGTGAAATCGAAGCGACATTGGTAGCCAATGAAGTCATTCAAACGGATGGACTGCGACTATTCCGTACTCGCGTCAATGGAACGGATGAGCAATATGTCAATCCGCTGGCAACCGAATCTGGAATGCCTGGATATGCGATTCAATGGATGGAAGCTGAAGGTCCTTTAGATGATGAAGAGACCAATTTGGGTTATCAGGTAATGTACGATGATCTTCCGCTTTCACGTATCGAAATGAGTTCAACGAACGGGCTGGTTATTCAGGTGCCTGCGAAGTTGACTCCGCCGCCAACGGGACCGCCTGCTTCGGTTGCAACATCGGATAATCTAGGTCCTACCGGAACACGCGCGGGATCCCCGGCAACACAGGGTCCTCCGGGTACACAGCGACCTCCTGGTGGAGGTCCACGCCGTGGATTCGGTGCACCTCGCTTCCATGATGTTCGCGTCGAAGTCTTGACCGACGCACCGCGTGTGGATGCAAGGCGTTTGCTTCGCAAGTTTATGGCGCGAGCCTACCAGCATGAAGTGGAACCGCAACACTTCGAACGCTTTCTAAATCTCTTTGATCATCAGTATGAGCAAGGAGATGGTTTCGCAAGTGCAATGTTGTCGGCCTACACAGCGGTTCTCGCTTCGCCTGGATTCGTCTTCTTAGATGAACAGCCAGGACAATTAGACGACCGCGCGATCGGCACGCGATTGGGGTTATTTTTGTGGAACTCCGAACCGGATGAAGTCCTGCGTCAGTTGGCGGACGATGGAAAACTTCGCAATCCCGATATTCTTCGGGCGCAAGTCGAACGAATGCTTGATCATCCAAAATCGGTTCGCTTTGTCGAAGCCTTCACCGATTATTGGCTCGACCTGCGAAAGGTCGATGACACCTCGCCATCGACCCTACTTTATAACGACTACGAACTGGACGAACCGTTGAAATTGGCGGCTATTGAAGAGACCCGAAGGTTCGTTACGAAATTGATTGCTGCCGACCTGCCAGCCAAGAACATTGTCGACTCCGACTTCACGTATCTCAACGAGCGTCTTGCGAACCATTACGGACTGCCCGATGTTCAAGGTGCACAGATGCGTTACGTCAAACTACCCAAAGACCGCCTTCGCGGAGGATTGATGACGCAAGCAAGTATTCTGAAGGTCACAGCAAACGGAACAACCACGTCGCCGGTCGTGCGCGGTAATTGGATTACCGAACGCATTCTGGGAGTTCGTATCGCGCCGCCGCCATCTGTTCCGGCTGTGGAACCAGATATTCGCGGTTCAGTAACGATCCGAAAGCAACTCGAAAAACATCGTGCCGACCAAAGCTGCGCTGCGTGTCACGCAAAGATCGATCCGCCCGGATTTGCACTCGAAGCCTTTGACGTTATGGGAGGATTTCGCGATCGTTATCGTGCAGTCAGCGAGAACGTGCCCGCTGAAAAAGGCATCGGCATGAAC
>JANMNR010000064.1:0-2114 GCA_031368325.1 Pirellula sp. | reverse complement strand
CTGCCGATTGCTTAGCGGAAAAAGCCCAACGGCCGCTATGTCAAGGTCACCATCCATATCAAAATCTGCCGTGGCCGTTTGCATTGCACCAACAAGCATCCCGAGTTCTCGTTGTTGCCATTGGCCATCGCCGAGATTTCTTATCCAGCGTACTCCATGGTACGGTTTGGGAACAAAACTGTCGAAGATATCTCCGCACGTATGAAGAAGATCGACATGGCCATCTTGATCTACATCGCAGACTTCAATCGAACTTGTATTATAAGAAGGATCTGGCAACGCCATAACGATTTGTTTCTGGTATTCGCCGCCTCCATTATTGTAGCGAATTTCAATGGCTTCGTATTCCTGTCCAATTGCGGTGACGAGGTCTAGCTTCGAATCGCCATCCATGTCAAAAACCCTTACAGCAACATGTCCATGCCGAGAGTCGATGACTTCATGATGAAAATCGGATGCCTTGATCGATGGGATTGCGGAATCGATCGATTGATTTCGCAATAGACTCAGGCACCCTGATTTCTGGTAGCCAAACTCGGCGACTACGATATCCAGATCGCCATCGTCATCGTAGTCGAAGGGAACCGCTTCGGCTGGCCTAGCTAACTCTTCGGCCAAAACAACTCGATTGAGTTTACCGTCGGACTGTCCAACAAAGACAGACACGGACCCAAGTTTTTGATCGCTAATAATCATCGATCCGATCTCTGCGACTATGTAGTCGCGTATCCCATCCTGATTCCAGTCGCACGCATGAATTCGGCAGAGGTGGTTCCCATTTGCTACGATGCTTTCCGGACCAAGCGAAACAAATTCGTCAGAAGTCCGAGTTAAAACTGGCGATCCCTTTTCAAAGCTCCAACTACGAAGCTTGCTGTTGGCCATGTCGGAAAAATAAAGCGATTTACTGAAACTGTCCCACTGGATGTCCGCCGTTAATGAAATCGAATCGCCGGACAATAGCAATGGACTGCCCACAAAACTCACGTCGGTAAATGCGGTTGGGAAATCCTCGGCGCTAGGCAATTCGATCTCGACAGGGGCTTGGCTTTGAAAATACTGAATGGTGTCGAGAACAAGAGGTATCTGCAAATCACGTCTGCCTGACTCGAAGTAAAAATTAAATCCACGCCCCACTTCTGCGGGCCAATTGCTTTTAGGAAAGGATGTCGGGGAAGGAGTTGGATGGCAATTTCCACAAAACTGTTCGACCAATAAGTTTGTCTCGGGCGACAGTGCTTTTGCGGTGGGAGCAAATCTCGGATCTACCGACTTGCTTGTGCCTCCACTGCATCCTAGCATCAAAATAATATAGCCGATCGGAGCAAGTCGGAGTCGGCCCCAAATATGCCGTCCACGTACTTTCTTGATAGGACATTTGGACGGCATGAATGGCATCGTGGTTTCGCTAAATGATTCGGAATAGCTCAAACATGGAGTGTTAACTTCGCTCGATAATCAAGCTGCGCGATTTCGGTTTGAGATCAATGCGTACTTCCTTGCCCCCATTGGGCCAGGTGATTTCAACTTGCTTGAGTGTTTCGCCGACCGGCAATCCCCAATGAACGCAATAGGGTTGTTGAGAAAGGCTACTACCACCGCCCACAACGTTCCGTAGGATCGTTCGCTTATCAGATGTAATCACTACTTTTGCTCCGATGGCATCCCTATTCGAATGGGTGCCAACCAGCTCTAGTATCCACCAGTTCGCCGATATCTCGGATCGGTTTTCTAAGTAAATCGCGTCTTGGTTCACATGAGTGAAAACTAAATCCATATCGCCATCATTATCCATGTCAAATGGAACAACTCCTCTTCCACGCCATTTCTTTGCGAAGTAGCTGTCATTGGTGAACTTTTTTTTATCGAACTTCTTTGTACCTAGATTGTTCAAAAACAAAGGCAGTTGTTCAGGTGGTTTGGCCCGCATCACATGACCATTTGAAATAACGACATCTTCGTCGCCATCCAAGTCGAAGTCCGTTGCTGAAGTCCCCCAAGCGACACACATCGTGCCTAAGGCCATTAGTCCTGTCGTCGAGGTCACATATCTAAAATTTGCATCGCCATCGTTTTTGTAAAGCGCAAACGCTTGGCTCTCGTAGTTGCACACC
>JANMNR010000063.1:0-6207 GCA_031368325.1 Pirellula sp. | reverse complement strand
AATACATCCGAACCTTTGTAGAAGGAGAGACGGAAGAACTCTACGACTTGACGGTTGATCCCGAAGAGCTAAACAATCTAGCCGGGTTGCCAGAACATGCTCCTTATCTGACGCGACTTCGCGAGATGGCCAAAACAGAACTCATTCGTACCGACGCCAAGTTTGTAAATGTGTTGCCCAAAACAAAGGCTGAACAAACTCCGCCAACTCGCTAAAACCGCTTTTGAACGCAAGTGGGGTAGTATCGAACTACTAGTTTGAGATTGTTGTTGGATCGAGTTTACGCCTTGGAAATACATCCGGAATTGGATCCCCCACCCTGCTGCTTTGTTCTGGCGTAAGCGACTTGTACGAAAGAACGATGGGTCGCCGCGAAGTCTCTCGTAGCTGAATACCCAGTAGCCATGTCTCTGTTTGCGTCGTCGTTCGAGGCGGATGGGATTTAGGAACGCCCCAGCGCGGAGTATAATGAAACGAGGTCGATTCCGAGTTGAACAGAGAATTGAAGTCGTTTTAAACAACGCCGAAGAGTAGCGGTTAGGTAGAGTGAATGAAAAAAGGTAATGCCAAGAAACAACTTCCAATAAAGGATGCCGACAGCATTTATCGGTGGCAGAGTCCATTCTTTCTGCTTGGGGTGGCAGTGTTGGCGGCAGCAACCATCATCGGCATTGTCGTGCTGCTCACGCCACTGAACGTGCCTGATGTTGAGATGGATTCGGAACCGAGACTTGGACTAGAGCAAACCGATCCATCCATTGCGGGGGCATCGCCATTTGAGGCATCGGTTCAAGCTTGGTGGAAAATACCGGCGGAACCTGAGGTAGTACAGATGGAGTCGCTCAAGGTAGAGATGCTTAATCAAGCCAAGCTATTAGAGGAACAGTATCCAAAGAACTCAAAAGCTTTGGATCTCTGCGCATCCGTCTCTTACGACTTGAATCAACTTGAGGTCGCGGATCGTCTTTGGAAAGCCTGCTTGGCCTTGAATCCGCCGACGGCCGAATACTATCTAAGCTACGCGGAATTCTTGTCTGCGAACGAAAGGCCTGAGGAAGCGATTCGCGTGCTTGAGGGCGCCCATTCTCAAAAGATTGAAACCGCCGGATCATATTTGCAACTTGCCAAAGCATATGAAGGGAACGGCGACTTATCCAAAGCCGCCGAGCTAGCCACTGAGGTCACGAAACGGTTCCCCGAGTTCGCCGAAAGTTGGTTTCTGGCCGGTAGAGTCCTAAATCAACTCGGAAAGCATGCCGATTCTGAATCATGTCTCCGTCGAGCCATGGAGTTAAAACATTCAGGACTTGAGGTTCTGCCTGTCCTGATTTCCGTTGTCGCAAGACAAGGCAAACGAGATCAAGCAAATGAACTACGAGAACAACTTAGTCGACTGGAAAAACCCGTGGTCATCGAAAATACTCAACAGCAGGCATTTCAGACAAAGTTCGAAAACTCCTTGAGAGATAGGGCGGCCCGACTTTTCCTTTTCTCATCGACCATAAACCGAGACGCCTGGAATATCAGCGCAGTGTGTCCGCTGGTTCAACGCAGCTTAGAACTCAAACCCTACGATTCGTCGGCGTTGGTGTTCTTAGCGGAACAGTATGTAGCGGAGAATCGGGTTGGCGAAGCGATTGAGGTGTACAAAAGATTGATTGACATTCAGCCGGAAAACATAGTTCACTTTACCAACCTGGCCGGACTGGCGTTTCGCCAGCGTGATCTTGCATTGGCCGAATCGACGCTGGCAACAGGCACGCAAAAGCATCCAGACAACGATATCTTAAAGATCGCATTGGCAAAAACATGGATCAGTCAACGAAGGCCGCTGGAAGCTCGCTCGCTCATTAAGAGTGTCCTTATGAAAGGGCAGAACGCGGAAGCGTACATGGTGCTGGGAGCCTCCTATCAGCTTACTGGCGACACGAATGAATCTAAGGCGGCATTCGAACGAGCACAGCAGCTTGCACCTAACCAGAGGATTCCAAAGTGACTTGTAACCTGAGCATGTTCTGCCTTGTTTGGGCCCTAGCCCTTTGTGACGACCCACCTAGTGTCATTTCGTTTAACGATGCCACTGAAAAATCTCAGATCGCTTTTCGGTACGAAAACGGCGGTACCGATCAGTACTATTTAGTTGAAATCGTCGGGGCTGGAGTCTGCTTATTCGATGCAGATGGGGATGGATTGATAGATGTTTACATGGTCAATGGGGCTGCTCTACCCGGTAGGGCTTTCGACGCCCCCCCATCAGATCGTTTCTTCCTGAATCGAGGAGGACTGAAATTTCAGGATCAGACAGAACCGTCTGGGCTAAAGGAACATAACTACGGTGTTGGAGCTACCGCAGCCGATTTTGATAACGATGGTTTCGTCGATTTATACATCAGCAACTTCGGCCCAAAGGTATTGATGCACAACAATGGTGATGGCACATTCTCAGATATCACTGCTGTGGCAGGCGTGGCTGACGGGGATAAGTTTGGAGCGGGAGTCACCTTTTTGGATATCGATAATGACGGCAATCTAGATCTTTTCGTAGGCAATTATCTCGACTTCGATTTCAAGCGACATGATGAACTGGCACCAAAGTCTATCCCTTATCCACCCGGACCTCGCGACTTTCGCCCAACACCGGATTCGCTTTTCTACAATAATGGGGACGGCACTTTTTCGGATATCAGCGATTCATCTGGTGTTCGCAAAGCGGTCGGCCCGAGCATGGGCGTGGTGGCCGCAGATTTTGACAAGGATGGAGACGTCGATATTTTTGTCGGATGCGACGGCGAGCCCAATCTTTATTATCAAAACGACGGCACGGGAAAGTTTACCGAAGAAGCATTGCTGGTTGGTGTCGCAACTGATCTTCGAGGTCGAGCCAATGGCAGCATGGGAGTGGACACTGCGGATATCAATGGCGACGGGCTTTTGGATCTTGCGGTGACGAACTACATGGATCAGCTGATGGAAGTTTTCCGCAATTCATCGCCGGGAGGATTCTTTGATGATGTGTCATCTTCGATGAAGTTTGGCAAGGACGTTAAACCGCACGTAAATTGGGGGGTTGGGTTGATTGACTTTGATTTCGACGGAGATACAGATGCGTACATTTGTAACGGCCATTTTTTGAAGCACGCAAAATCAATCGAACCGAACACCGATTATGCAGTACCAAACTGTATCATGGAGAACCTTGGAAACAAAGTGTTCCGCAATGCAAGTCGGCAAGCGGGCCCTGCATTGCAGCATTCCGCAAGCAGCCGGGGAGGAGGATTTGACGACCTGGACAACGACGGTGATGTTGACGTCGTTGTCGTCAATTGCGATACAAATTCTCAAGTACTCGAGAATACATATTCTGGGGAAAACAAGTGGCTTCAACTTAAATTGGTCGGTAGAAAGTGCAATCGTAGCGCGGTTGGAGCCAAGGTCGTTCTTAGTGTAGGTGGGCGTGAAATGTTTTTGGAACAACTCAATGGACGCGGGTACCAGAGCTACTTCGGATCGGTCCTCACGGCAGGACTGGGAAATATCGAAAAGATCGAAAAGATCCAAATTTATTGGCCGAATAGCCAAGTGCCAACCACGCTTTTCGATGTGCGGGTCAATCAAAAAATGATCGTCTTAGAGTAAGACAAACGTTAGCTTCAGTGTGAGACCGGACGGTTCTCGAAGTCCCTAAAAGCATGTTCATCTAGTGTAAAGCACCACGCAATAATGATTACCTTCCAAGTCCTAGGTATTACGATTGCCATGAAAAGTCGGGGAAACGTTAAAAAGTCGGAGTTGGCGTCGCATTGACCGGTTCTTCTTAACCGGCACTCGATTTTTCGGCATCCACATCGAGCAATTACTCAGGTCGACCGCCCTTTCGATCGGTTGACGCTCGATTCCAGAAGATTCGCAAGGAGGCCGATGTCTTTCCCTCTGCCCACTCACCAACGATCAATTCAGGCCTGCCATCGCCATCGATATCGTGTGCAGCACAGCTGGAATGAAGGCATCGATTGCGCTCAATGGAGTGCCTAACGAATTCGAGATTCTCTTTTTGTTCCCACCAGCAAGCCGAATCGTAGGCCCGACCATTGCCCTGCCGATTGCTTAGCGGAAAAAGCCCAACGGCCGCTATATCGAGGTCGCCATCCATGTCAAAATCTGCGGTGGCCGTTTGCATTGCACCAACAAGCATCCCGAGTTCTCGAGGTTGCCATTGGCCGTCGCCGAGATTTCTAATCCACCTAACTCCATGGTAGGGTTTGGGAACAAAACTGTCGAAGATATCTCCGCACGTATGAAGAATATCGACGTGGCCATCGTGATCCACATCGCAGACTTCAATCGAGCTTGTATTATAAGAAGGATCTGGCAACGCCATAATGATTTGTCTTTGGTATTCGCCGCTTCCTTTATTGTAGCGAATCTCAATAGCTTCGTATTCCTGTCCAATCGCGGTGACGAGGTCTAGCTTGGCATCGCCATCCATGTCCAAAACCCTCACGGCAACATGTCCATGCCGAGAGTCGATGACTTCATGTTGAAAATCCGATGCCTTGATCGATGGGACTGCGGAATCGATTGAGTGATTTCGCAATAGACTTAGGCACCCCGATTTCTGGTAACCAAACTCGGCGACTACGATATCTAGATCGCCATCGTCATCGTAGTCAAAGGGAACTGCTTCGGCTGGCCTAGCGAGCTCTTCCGCCAAGACAACTCGATTGAGTTTACCGTCGGACTGTCCAATAAAGACAGACACGGACCCAAGTTTTTGATCGCTAATAATCATCGATCCGATCTCTGCGACCAAGTAGTCGCGTATTCCATCCTGATTCCAGTCGCACGCATGAATTCGACAGAGATGGTTTCCTTTTGCTACGATGCTTTCCGGACCAAGCGAAACAAACTCGTCTGAAGTTCGAGTTAAGACTGGCGATTCCTTTTCAAATCTCCAACTGCGAAGCTTGCTGTTTGCCATGTCGGAAAAATAAAGCGATTTACTGAAACTGTCCCACTGGATGTCCGCCGTTAGTGAAATCGAATCACCGGACAATAGCAAAGGACTGCCCACAAAACTCACGTCGGTAAATGCGGTTGGAAAATCCTCGGCGCTAGGCAAGTCGATCTCGACCGGGGCTTGGCTTTGAAAATACTGGATGGTGTCGAGGACAAGAGGTAGCTGCAAATCACGTCTACCGGACTCGAAGTAAAAATTGAATCCACGCTCCACTTCTGCGGGCCAATGGCTTCTAGGAAAGGAAGTCGGGGAAGGAGTTGGATGGCAATTTCCGCAAAACTGTTCGACCAATAAGTTTGTCTTGGGCGACAGTGCTTTTGCGGTGGAATCAAATCTCGGATCTACCGACTTGCTTGTGCCTCCACTGCATCCCAGCATCAAAACGATGTAGCCAATCGGAGCAAGTCGGAGTCGGCCCCAAATATGCCGTCTTCGCACTTTCTTGATAGGACATTTGGACCGCATGAATGGTATCGTGGTTTCGCTAAATGATTCGGAACAGTTCAATAATGGAGTATTAACTTCGTTCGATAATCACGCTACGCGATTTCGGTTTGAGGTCAATGCGCACTTCCTTTTCTCCATTGGGCCAGGTAATTTCAACTTGCTTGAGTGTTTCGCCGACCGGCAATCCCCAATGAAGGCAATAGGGTTGTTGAGAAAGACTGCTGCCACCACCAACTACGTTCCGAAGGATCGTTCGCTTATCGGATGTAATCACTACTTTTGCTCCGATGGCGTCCCTATTCGATTGGGTGCCAACCAGCTCTAGGATCCACCAGTTCGCCGACATCTCGGATCGGTTTTCTAAGTAAATCGCGTCTTGGTTCACATGCGTGAAAACTAAATCCATATCGCCGTCATTATCCATGTCAAATGGAACAACTCCTCTTCCTCGCCATTTTTTTGCAAAGTAGGTGTTATCGGGAAATTTCTTTTTATCGAACTTCTTTGTACCTAGATTGTTCAAAAACAAAGGCAGTTGTTCAGGTGGTTTGGCCCGCATCACATGACCATTTGAAATAACGATATCTTCGTCGCCATCCAAATCGAAGTCCGTTGCTGAAGTCCCCCAAGCGACACACATCGTGCCTAAGGCCATTAGTCCTGTCGTCGAGGTCACATATCTAAAATTTGCATCGCCATCGTTTTTGTAAAGCGCAAACGCTTGGCTCTCGTAGTTGCACACC
>JANMNR010000042.1:0-5050 GCA_031368325.1 Pirellula sp. | reverse complement strand
TCCTTCTTCGAAATGTAGTCGATAAGCAGTCATCAAGTGCACGCCTCCCTTTTTGCAGGCGTCGACAATAGCCTGAGCATCTTTAACGGTGTAGGCTAACGGCTTTTCGCATAAAACATGTACCCCGTGACGTGCCGCCCGCACCGCAAACTTCCGATGCTCCGAGTTGGGCGTTGCAATGTAAACTGCATCGATCTCAGACGACTTTAGCAACTTCTCGTACTCTTCGTAGGTGCAGGTGGGAACTTTGTACTTGCGCTTGAGCTTAGCTGCCTTTTCCAAATCGCCAGTCACGATCGCAACCAACTCCGCATGCTTGCGCGTATTGTCGAAGGCTGGGAGGATCGCAGACTGAGCAAAGTGCCCCATTCCGACGACTGCGAAACGGATGGCGGTGTTGTTGGTGCGTACCATAATTTTCTAATTGAATCGCGAAGTATGCTCAGCCGACCGTGGTGGCCGCCTTGTTCTCTCGCGTAGGAAAGAAATGGGTCAGTAACAGATAGTCAAACACGTCATACAAGGATTCTCCGCAAGATCACGAGCCCCATGTTGCAATCATGAGCAGAATTACTCCGGTGAGCGCAAGCAGGCCATGCCCCAATACCAAAGTCATAGGCAATGCCTTCTCTCGTAAATGAAAACCAAGAAAAAGCGTGGCACCGCCGGCGGTTGCAAGAAGAAACATGCCAAGCGCGAGCTGGGCCATCGGCGGGATTCCTGTAGTTGCCGCCGCGAATATCAACACTCCCAGCCCAGCAACTGCAATGGCTCCATGCCCCAAAGCAACCCATGTCGGGGGGCGCGGGATTCCGAACAGACGAATTGTTGCCATTCCCAAGCCACCGAGCGCCGCGACGGCGAGGACAATTGCAGCTGTTTGCATTTTTATTACTTCTTTCTCATTTCAGCTTCTGGTTAGAGTCCAACTTCCCAACGCATCTTCGACATTAACAATCGCTTACGACGATCGTCGTCAGATGAGTTATTCAGTACTACCATAAGCAAATCACATACCATCACTCCTTCGAATGTAGAATCGATTGAGTGAATCAGACATCATCCGATTTTCCCATGGCAAGCGCGTTGTCGAAAGAGTTTTCCAACTGCCCTCATCAGATGATTGCTTCACGCATCAAGTTATAAAGTGGAATTACAAAGGGAGCTGCGCGATGATGCAACAAACTGTTCGATCGCACTTCAAATCACAGAGCGTAATGACATATTCGCGAACATACTTTTATTTGGTTCGCGATAGTCATCGATCGAAGACATCTTTGTTGATTGGCAACATCCTGAGATGTCAAAGCGATATCGGCGACGAAGTTCTACGAGGCTGGAAGGTCAATCTGGGAGAGCGGCGTTATTCACTTGCAAATCTGCATTGGGAGTCGCCGCGATACGATGATGGAGCTGGGTTACTGTCGCTCGTGTGAGTTCAACGCCAAACAACAGAATGAGCGACGAGTAATAGATCCAAATAACGAAGGCAACCAGTGATCCAGCAGCCCCAAACGGCGTTGCGACACCTGCTTTTCCGAGATAGAAGCCGATAAACACTTTGCCGACGGTGAAAAGGAGTGCTGTGATGATTGCTCCTAGCCAGACGTCGCGCCAACTTATGTAGACATCTGGAAGAAACTTGAAAATCATTGCGAAGAGTGCTGTTACGAGCAAAAGACTCAACAACGAGTTTGCAATCTGCATCATCGTGGCAAGCCCTGGTACAAGGCCTTCAAGATAGCCGCTGAAGGCGGCCAGTCCGGCGGTGATCAGCAGTGTCACCAACAACAAGAATCCGACCGCAAGCACCATTCCGAATGATAGAAATCGATCGCGAATGGTATCTACAATCCCCCGCCCAGGCTTGGGCTTAACGTGCCATACCGTATTCAACGCCCCCTGAAGCTCACCGAACACCCCCGATGCGCCGAAGAGAAGTGTCACAATGCCAATGACGGAAGCAAATGTTCCGGCTGTTGGACGATCTGATTTCTCGATCACAGATTTCACGACCTCCGCACCCGATTCGCCAAGAATTCCTCGGAGCTGATCGACGAGCTGTCCGGATGCAGCATGCTCACCAAACACAGCTCCCGCAATCGCCGTCACGATGACCAAAAGGGGCGCTACAGAAAGAATCGTATAGAAAGCAAGTGCTGCCGAAAGCCGAGGGGCGTTGTCATTCACCCAGCTTGTTGCGGCGTCAAGAAAGATCTTACCCATTAATCGGAAATTCATTGCATTTCAAGTTCGTTGGCGATGGCTCCATGAACAACTTGTGCGCCGAGACCAACGAGAAGGAACACGACAGAGGCAGGACACATTCGATATCGCAAGTTTTGTTGTTTTTCGCTGAGATGTTGAGTTCAGAAGTGATGTCGCCGAATAAACAGGCTCGACAAAAATCCGCTTTTGTCGAGTGAACTGCTTGTGAACCGCATCTCGTGTGCCATTCTGTCTGCAATCAACACATCTCAGCCATTTCAGCCGCTCGGGACTTGTCCCGCTAAAGGAAGTTTCCCGTTCTCCTACTTCGTGGTCATCCTGCTTGGCACAGGCTTTGCGAATGACTTCCGATCAAAATCGAGACAACTTTTAGGTTCGTACACCGCTTCAAAAAGATTAGGAAATTATGTTACCTTCAACTGTCAATCGAGTGCCTGCGCATACCGAACGTGCAATCAACGATAGAATTCGTGCTCAAACAGAAAAGAACATTGCTCGCTTTCGCAACAAAGACTCGTATGCCGTCCGCCGACGCCTTGAGGAGTTGGATGCCGAGTGGGATATCGAACGCACTTTGGAAGCGAACGCTTCGACCGTCTCCTTAATCGGTCTTGCTTTGGGGGCCACTGTGGATCGTCGATGGTTTCTTCTGCCAACCGTTGTAAGTGCATTTCTTCTTCAGCACGCGATTCATGGTTGGTGTCCGCCTCTCCCGATATTTCGTCGCCTGGGCATTCGAACATCGTATGAAATTGATGACGAGCGCTACGCGTTGAAAGCCATGCTAGGTGAATGGCCACATCCATAACGCCGTCGACCAATAGTATGATTCAAGTCCATTACCGATCCACAAAACGCTGAACGACTCCCGTTCACTCTGAGCGACCATCTTCCATACTTGCTAAGCTCGACACGCTGGCATTAGAAACGCGTTTGAGTGGCTTGTAAACTTCTAAGCTGATCGATTGGGCAACGATGCTGAACGATGATCCACCATCTTTTAAATGGATCCGCTCTCGCGTTCGAAGAGCTAGACGATTCTATTCGACCTTCCGGCTTCTCTAAATGCGTCACCAGTCACTTAGCCTGAATGAGTGAAACAATAGGGTGATTGCAATAAGACCTCGTGTTCAGCGAGAGTCCGCCTGTCAGTTCATCAGTGCCGTTACGAACTTCTTCAATTCGCTTGGTCCAATGGGCACGGCAAATGCAGAGTCGACAGACCTTCAACTTTTTAATACCCCAATTTAAGGATGGATAAGATGCGAATCTTTTTTTCACTATTGACTCTGTTTCTGTCAATGAATGAGCTTGCCTCGGCAAGCAACGTTTCGGCTCGAGTGTCTGGGGGACAATTGTTTATCTACGGTGATTCGGGTGACAATGCAATCACCATCGAATCACTTCGATCGGGCGAGGTTTTCGTCACTGGTGCCCCAGGCTTCAATGGAGAATCGACCTCGATTAACGGCCAGGCAAACGGACCTGTGAAATTAACAGGTTGGACCGGCGGGATATTTTGTTACATGTACGCTGGCTCGGATAGCGTGTCATTACGTACGGGGACTGTACTTGGCGCAGCGCATTTCGACTTAGGAAACGGACACGATGACTTGATCATTGGATCGTTGCCATTAGATATGGCGCTTATGAGCTCTGGATACGTCGATCTGCGATCAGGACTTTACGTAATAGGTGCGAACGGCGACGACTACATTTCTGCAATCAACGCCAAGGTAAAGCACGGTGCGACTTTCGATTTGGGAGACGGAGCTGACGAACTTTTAGTTGGAAACATGTCGGTTCCGGAAGCAATGGTGGAATTTCAATCCAATTGTAATGTCTACCCAGGAAGCGGATCTGACTCTGTCCAGTTTGAATCGACCATCATGCGAGGCAATTTTTTGTTTGACGACTCTACTCAAGCTCTAGAACTGAGCCTATTCGGCGTCGCGATTCAACAAAACGCACTCATATATGGCACATCAGCGAAGGACTCTATTTCTCTTGAGCAGGTGACTGTTGCTCGATTGCTGCAAATATTTTCTGAGCAAGACGACGATTTGGTGACGCTCACGTCTACTCAATCGGAGACGCTGGAAGTCTTCGCTGGATCGGGAGTGGATCTAGTCCAGCTTGACAAAACTACGTCCAATACATTGCGAGTTTTCTTGGATTCAGGCGTTGATACATTGAAAGTCACATTCGGCAAATTCCAAAAGTTGTTTTGGTTTGGCGGATCTGGAGACGATACGTTCAACGTTTCGAAGACGAGTGCGACCGAGCTCAATCTATATGGCGATAGTGGAACAGATACCTTGATCCGTTCTGCGAACTCCATTGGCAAGACGCGACTGTACTCGGTTGAAAATCAATAGACTCAAGAAATAATCCATCGCAACTAACAATCAGCCATTTTTGCAGGGTGGCTGATGTTGGTTGCGATTCTATGGTTGCAACCTGCAGGCTTTCGGATTCGAGTGGGACACTTGATTCCGCTTGCAAAAGAACGCCTCGCTGTAGATCTTCAAACTGCTACAACGAGGCTTGAACCACCGGACTTGTACTACCAATCGCCCAAAGCCAATCCAGATTAACGCGAGCAAGTTTGGCAGGCTTCGAAGCCAACTTCTTTCCAATTCAGTTGCCAGTGGCATCTGTAAAATGTGCGGCAGTAAGAGTGTGACCATCGGCGAACCTGGCGTCATTTACGGTTCATTCTTGCCGAATTTGCGAGTCAATGGTTTAACCGCAGAGTTCACAGATGTGCACAGATACACAAGCCATTGTTGCATTACCTGTTTCGCTGGCACCGTAGAGT
>JANMNR010000034.1:0-6045 GCA_031368325.1 Pirellula sp. | reverse complement strand
GCCATTTGAAGTCATCCTCAACCCATTTTTGAACATGAAACTCAGGAAAGCCATATTATACTCTCCTACTGGTTCTTTCGAATTCGCAGTGCATCCAAATAATCTCGGGCAACATTCAAGATCTCCTGATTGTACTTGTTGCCCGCGAAGGTCTGCTCACGCTCTGCGTTTGACTCAAGCAGACTCATGCTTCTACGTATAAATTCGTCGGGGTCTGCAATACGAAGCGTGGAGCCTTTCTGCAACTTCTGTTTCATGGCTTCATCTACCATCGAATAGCGAACGAATGGCACTGCAGCCACTTGCACGGCCGGCAGGGGATAGTCCAACTCACGTTCGGATATCGGCAGGCCCCGCGTCGACGATGGCAGAAGCACATCGGAAGGAACGCCTGCCAGCTGGGTCGACCGACCACTCGGTAAAAAGAACTGCTTGATCGTCATTCTCAACGCACCGAGCTTCCTGTCGGTTGGTTCGCCCGGCGTCTGAGGCTCAATATCGAAGATCTGTTGCACGGTACCTTTGCCATGGGTCTGTGGGGCACCGACAATTAGCCCTCGACCATAGTCCTGAATCGCACCGGCAAAAACTTCACTGGCACTGGTCGTCGCTTGACTGATCTTGATTACCAGTGGCCCATCCCAAGCCACGCCTTGATCTGTGTCCTGAAGCACCTCGATTCCACCATCTGGACTCTTCACCTGTACAACGGGTCCTTGATCGATAAACAAACCGGCCGCCGAAATCGCCTCGACCAATGCCCCACTGTCGTTTCGCCCTAAATCAAGAATGATTCCATCGATGGCCATTTGGCGAAGCTGAGTTATGATCGCACGCAGATCGCGTGTCGCGCTGCGGTAGTTTGCTGTGCCATTCTTTGCTCCGTCCGAATCATGATAAAACCCAAGTAATGTGATAACCCCAAACCGATACCTCGAGCCATCCCCTTGATTCCCCGTCTCAGCCACCTCAAACTTTGTAGCTGAGCTCTCCATGGAAATCAATGCGCGAGTCAGTTCGATCACTTCGATCTTTTGCTTCTCTCGCGGACGAACATGGATCTGCACCCGAGTACCCACCGGGCCGCGAATCAAGTCCGCAACGTCTGTTACCTTCATGTCTTGAATCTGGACGGGCTCAGCCCCTCCCTCTTGAGCGACCGCAACGAACTGGTCACCAATCTTGATTCGGCCATTGATTTCGGCTGCGCCGCCTGGCACAAGCGACTCCACAAACGTTTTTCCCTCAACCTGTCTAAGCGTCGCGCCAATGCCTCTCATTTCGAGTTTTTGTTGTCGAAGAAAATCCTCTTGCGATCGCTGCGATCGGTAGTTGGTATGCGGGTCAAACGCATTGGTGATCGACGTTAAGTACATCTCCAACAGTTCGTCTGCTGTCATTCGCGATCGGTCGAGATAAAAATCGCGATAGTCCTGATGAAACGACGCCTTGATTTCGTCATCGGATGTTCCTTTGGATCGCGATGTCCGTATCTGTTGCTTGACCGCTCTCCGCCATCTCTCGGCAAGTTCGTTCGCATCCTTGGCATTGTCTGCCTCGATTGCTTGTGTTGAAACGGTTTCCTCCACCGCGAAGTCATGCTCGAGGTCGATCTGCTGGCGAATGATTGGCATGATTTGTTCCATTCGCTCTAGAAATCGTTTATAAGCAAAATAAGCAAATGTCAGTTTGCCCTCACGAATCTCGTCGTCCAGCCTCAACGCAAACGGCTGGAAATCCTGAATATCGGAAGCCAAAAAATAAGCATGCTCAGGATCTAGCCGCTTTAGAAATGTCTTGAATCCTCTCGAGGAAATCTCGTCGTTGAATTCAGGACTAAGCACATGCGATTTCTCTATGAGCCCTTTAACCTCTTTCACGATGAACTCATGGTTCGGTGGCGGCATGTCCAACTTCGAAACCAGCGGTGACGCGTCTTCGGGAATCTCTAATGCGTTTTGCAACTCACCGTAGGAAACGCACGCCTCCGCATAGACTGATCGAGCGATACCGACTGCTGCGACCATTGTGCAAACAATGAATAGTACATCCCTGCGAAACCCCATCGAAGCCATCCTTTATGAACCAGCAAGCACCTTCACAAAGACTTCCGCATCGACGTTGCCGCCGCAAAGAGTTACACCAACCACTTTTCCCGCAAGCAAGTTTCGCTCCTGCATAGCTGCCGCAAAAGCCGCCGCACCAGCACCTTCGGCTACGTTATGTGTGTCTGCGTACAAGTTTCGCATCGCTTCAGCAACCTCGCGATCTGTTACTTGTACCACGTGATCGATATGTGGAATGAGCATATCGAGCGCCGCTTGATCCGGAATGCGGCAAGCCATGCCATCGGCAAGCTCCGTTGTTACAGGCGAGGAAATGACTCGGCCAGCCGCAATCGAATCGGCGTAACTCGTCGCGTGCGAGCTCACCACGCCAACGATCTTGACCTGATGCCCTAAAGCCAGCTTGGCAGTAATTGCGGAAGTTGCCCCCGAGCCCATGCCGATCGGAACATACGAAACGTCCATGTTGGGAACCGCCTTGAAGAACTCCCACCAATAAGTCGCAACACCGCGAACAAGGTCAGCGTGGAAACTCGGCACCATGTGCGCGCCTTTTTCCTGGGCAAACCGAATGGCAAACTCGCGGGCGTCTTGAAAATCTTTGCCATACTCCAGCAGCGTCACCCCCAACGATCGCATGGCCGCATTTTTTTCTATAGAGTTACCCATTGGGACAACGATGGTGCACGCAACACCGTTCGCACGGGCTGCCCAGCCAATACTTTGTCCATGGTTGCCTCGCGTGGCACTGACGACGTGTGTGGGCAATTCCCCTCGAGCCCTGAGGGCCGCGAAGTAAGTCAAGCCGCCCCGTATCTTGAACGCGCCGACGGGCGTATGGTTCTCATGCTTGATCCAGCAATCGGTTCCCAAACGTTGGCTCGCTAGAGACCAACAGTACTGTGGCGTCGCTTGGAATTCGCTATACACGATTTGGGCAGCGGCTTCGATGTCATGGAGTTCCCACATGCTGTTGGCGCTTTCGGTATGATCCTCATGTTCGCAAACGATTGAGACAATCGTTTTACTCTGAACAATTACATGAGCAGGTCGTCGAGACCGTCCAGGTTGATCGGTGGTTTCTTGTTTTGACCACCATAGAACTTCGTAATATCAATCCCTTGACGCTGCTCTTCTTCCATCAACTTCAGTCTCTGCTCTAGTCGCTCAATCCGACGATGCAATTGAGGAATCATCTCGATCGAACTGTCCTGAATGACGCGTCGCGGAACGACCGGATAGCCTAGATGCCGGTGCATCGCTGCGAATAAGAAAAGCGGTTCCTTCCGCCGGTTGGCAAACGCGATTTTCCCTTCCCGTTCGCCAAAAAGAATCGGATACTCCGCCTCGGCATCTTGGCCCAAATGACGCTTGCGGTAGTGGACAAAATCTTCGCTTCGACCATAAATCAAGTCAGCGATTTCTACGATCCCCAACTGGTTGCGAACGATTAAAATCCAGTCTCGCCATTCTGGAGAGTATAGCGGGTCCTCACTCATCGCCTTGAGGCCCTGGTCGTAGTTCAAACGGTTACGACAAAGGACCTCGAACTGGTAAAAGAAGAAGCCTTGTCGATTTTCAGACTTGGCTCGATACTCCGCTTCAAATCTCAGAATGCATAATGCGGTTTGGAAATCGAATCTCCCGCTGTCGAGCTCAGATTGCTCAACTATAAAAGTCTGGAAAGGCGTGAAGTAATGCTTCAGCCTTTTCATACCCTCGGCAAGTATTCCACAGTGCTTAAGCTCGGTACAAAGAAAACCAATCGCCATAGGCAATTTGGTTGTAGCCAGCACTTCAAAACGACATTGCTCCAAGAGATCTTGGAGCGTCATGTCCTGTCCTAATCGTTCCGCGAGAACTCGAAAAAGATAAGCTTGTTCGATAAACTCATCGCGAGGCAGCATACTTTAGTGAGCTGCAGTTGGCACGACCCACACCTTGAGTTCGGTCGAAATCTCTTGGTGCATCTGGATCTTTACTGTGTAAAGTCCGAGTTCCTTCAAGACACCCTCGAGCTTGACCTGATCGGCCGAGATTTGATAGCCGTTTGCCTTCAACGCAGCCACGATCTCTGTCGCGCCCACACTACCGTACAAGTGACCTTCGTCATTGGCATTCGCTTCGACATTGATAGATTGCTTTGAAATCTGGTCAGCAAGAGCGCGCAATGAAACCAAGCGCTGCTTTTCAATATCTAATAGCTTGGCACGGTGCTTTTCGACCATACGCTTGTGGTGATCGGTCGCAACGATGGCCAGCCCCTCAGGAATCAAAAAGTTGTTTGCGTAGCCAGGCTTAACTTCCACAACTTGCCCGGACTTTCCCAGGTACTCCACGTTTTGGATCAGCATCAATTGGATGCCGCCGTTAGGTCCTTTCGGCAAACGTGGGTACTGCGGGACTCGCTTCTTTTTGGTAGGTGCCATTTTTAAAACTTCGATCCGAAAAAAGTCATCGTGTTGATGGTGATTGATAATTGTTAAAAGGGCATGTCTTCGTTGATATAGACATCTTCCCCAACCTCAGAGACGTGCATCTCAGAGTTTCCTCCGGAATGCATGGCCCCAGGTCCGTCGTGCGCGGAATCCACAAATCGTGAAGTTCCGTTGTTGGCAGTTTTCGATTGCGGCCTAGCCTCACCGTTTTTACCCTCTGATCGCGAGCCGAGCAATTGCATTCTGTCTACGATCACGTAAAGCTTGCTTCGCTTTTGCCCGTCTTTTTCCCAAGTATCTTGCTTTAGTCGACCCTCGACGAAAATCGGTGACCCTTTACCGAGATATTCGCTGACCACTTCCGCAGTTCTTCCGAAAAAAGTCACATCGACGAACGATGTTTCATCTATCCATTCACCGCTTGCGTTCTTACGTCGGTCATTCACTGCAATGGCGTTCTGGCACACAGCCATGCGGCTGTTGGTGTAACGCAGCTCAATATCTCGCACTAAATTGCCGAGCAAAATCACTCGATTGTAGCTAGCCATGAACTGTTTCCTCCGACTCCGTGAAAGCCATTGAGCTGCTTGAACGTCCTATTCGCCATCAGCTTCAAGATCTTCTTCATCGTCGGCACCCACGCCAACGCCTACAGCTTGTTTCTCTAGAATGACATCGATTGGCACAACGACCTTTTCTTGTGCGTGTGCTACCAACGCATCGATCAATCGTGGATCGATCCGGGTGAACATAAACCGAAGCAAGCTTTCTTTGAGCTGACAGGCTCGGTTTAATTCTTTTAGCTTGAGAGTATCCAGCTTGAAATACGCAAGCCAATACGTACCTTTCTGATGCCCTTTGATTTGATAGGCAAGCCGTTGCTCGGCCCAGAGTCGGCTGACCAAAATTTCGCCGCCAAGATCGCCGATCATGGACTCAACCGAACCAGCAACACCGCTTGCATCGCGTGCGTAGTGATTGCTATCGAAAAGGAACAAGCACTCGTAAATTCCGGTAACCAACGTATGAACTCCTGAAAACTGATCCAAATACTGGTGAATGAACCTGGGTTGTACTGTCTACTTCGTTTTGTTTTTCGGCGGCGGCGACTCACGGTTAAAACCATTCATCGCCACATCTATACCGTCGCGGAGCCAACTAACAACTGCATCGACGGCCCTGGAAAGCCCATCATCTACAATCGATCGTTCGGAGGTCGAAAATTTGCTCAACACATAATCCGAGGTCTCCCAATGCTCCGGAGTTGGATCGATTCCGATCCTAAGCCGTGGCACATCCTGCGTTCCAAGGGATTGGATTATGTCGCCGAGGCCTTTTTGACCGCCGCTTGTCCCCGATTTACGGATCCTGAGTTTACCAAGCGGCAGACTCAAATCATCGCAAATCACTGACACGACACACACGTAGCCATCCTCATGGGCGTGGCGGAAGTGCTTTCCAAGATGAAGGCAAACCTGGCCGGCACTGTCGTTTTTGTATTTCAACCGGCGGAAGAAGGTCCGCCCGAGGGCGAAGAAGGC
>JANMNR010000800.1:0-2810 GCA_031368325.1 Pirellula sp. | reverse complement strand
CAGACGGCATTAATCGGCAAGTGGGGGCTTGGAGACGTGGGAGCCGCGGAGTCTGGCTTGCCCCGGAAACAGGGCTTCGATTCTTTTTTCGGCTATCTCAACCAGAACCATGCTCACAATCACTTTCCTGATTTTTTGTGGCGAAACGAGTCCAAGGTATCATTGCCGAACGTTGTTGTTCCCGTTGGTGAGAGCGGTGGCGGTTACGCAATAGATGCCAAAGTGTTTGCCGACGATTTATTTGCGGAGGATGCAATTCGATTTGTCCAAGAGAACAAGGCAGGTCCATTCTATTTGTACTGGAGTATGGTTATTCCTCATGCAAACAACGAACGTACCCGTGCGCTCAAGAACGGCGCTCAGGTCCCCGATTTCGGAGCGTACGCCGGTGAGAACTGGCCAGAACCGGACAAGGGGCAAGCGGCTATGATTAGTCGATTGGATGGGTATATCGGCAAAATGCTCAAGACATTAAAGGAGTGTGGAATTGCCGAGAACACGCTCGTACTTTTCACCAGCGATAACGGACCGCATAACGAAAGCAATCATGACCTTTCGCGTTTCAATCCAGCTGGGCCTTATACAGGTATCAAACGCAGCTTAACCGACGGAGGAATTCGCGTCCCACTGATTGCATGGTGGCCTGGCAAAGTGCAGCCTCAAACTGAAACAGGGCATGTAAGTTTCTTCGGGGATTGGATGGCCACAGCCGCTGAACTCGCGGGAGCGAAGCCACCTGTTAGCACTGATTCGGTTAGCTTTGTCCCGACGCTTTTTCGCAAAACGGAAAAGCAACTGAAGCACGATTTTTTGTACTGGGAATTTCATGAGGGCGGCTTCAAACAAGCTGCACTTTACCTGGGAAGATGGAAAGGAATTCGCAAAGGCGGCCCGGATGCTCCCATCTTGCTTTACGATCAACTAAATGATGTCGCGGAAAAAGCGGACGTATCGGTTAAGTATCCCGATATTGCGCTGAAGATTAGCGAATATTTGAAGTCAGCTCGGTCCGAGTCCGCGGACTGGATTCCATCTTGGTAAAACGGTTTCTCGGCTCCTCTCCAACCATTTCACTTAAATCCTGAATTCATGATGCGTAACCTTTGCTTGTTGTTCTTTAGCGTCTTCGTAGTTGTCTCATCACATTGCACGTTTGCGCAAGACAAGCGGCCCAACGTTTTGTTCATGATTTCAGATGACTTGAACAACATGCTTGGATGCTATGGGGACCCCAAAGCCAAAACGCCAAACATCGATCGATTGGCGGCTAGAGGTATCCGATTTGACCGATCGTATTGCACGTTTCCGCTTTGCGGACCTAGCCGCAATTCAATGCTGACGGGGCTCTATCCGAATAGCACGGGAATCCTGGCAAACTCTCAAATTTTCCGTCAAACTATTCCATCGCAGTTGAGCTTGTCCCAAGCCTTTCGACAGTCTGGTTACTTTGCGGCAAGGATTGGCAAGCTATATCATTACAACGTTCCCAATTCGATCGGAACAAATGGTCATGATGACCCGGGATCGTGGGAGTTAGAATTGAATCCGGCTGGTGTCGATCGACTCAAACATCATCCGGAAATCTTTTCGCTAACTCCGAACCAGTTCGGCGGCACGCTTAGTTGGCTAGCTTCACCTCAAGGCGATGAGTTTCACACCGATGGAATGATGGCCCAAGATGCGAAGTGGGTACTGGAACGCTGTGCTAAGCGAAACGATCGTCCTTTCTTTCTTGCCGTCGGATTCTTTCGGCCACACACCCCGTATGTCGCTCCAAAAGATCCGTATTTTGGTTGGTACGCCGAAAAAGAAATGCGTATCGTGCCAAACATCCCTGAGGAACAGGCGGATATTCCAGCTGCTGGTCTAGCAAGTTACAAGAAAGAACAAGACAAACTGACTGATGATTTGCGTAGGCAAAGTCTCCAAGCCTACTACGCAAGTATCAGCTTCATGGATGCGCAGGTGGGAAAGGTGGTCGACTCGCTCGATCAGCTTGGCCTTTCAGATAACACAATCATCGTCTTTACGAGCGATCACGGCTACCACACGGGTGAGCATGGGCTTTGGCAAAAGCAGAGCCTGTTTGAGGAAAGCGCCCGCGTACCGCTGCTGATCGTGGCCCCGGGTGTCTCGGCCAAGAATGGTGTTGTGAGGTCGCCTGTGTCCCACATCGATTTGTTCCCGACTCTGGCGGAACTATGTGGGGTAAAATCACCATCCAACCTTCAAGGGCAGAGCCTTGTTTCGATGCTAAAGGATCCAACTTTACCTGGGCGTGGTTGGGCTCTGACACAAGTCGCACGCGGCCCAACTGGACCTCAAGCAGGCAAGAACCCAAACGCAAAGGATAGAAGCTTTTTCGGCTTCAGTCTTCGTACTTCAAAATGGCGGTACACAGAGTGGGACGAGGGCAAGCAAGGTCGGGAGCTATACGATCACGATACGGACCCCAAGGAGTTAGATAATTTGGCAAGTATGCCAGAGCATAACAAGACGGTCGAGGAGCTTTCGATTCAATTGCGATCCGCAGCCAAGTCCACGTTGCCACCATCTGGAATGATTCCTGAAGTCAAAACAGAACTTTGGGCACCGCTTCTCGTTGATCCTTAGGCGAATACTAGACAATGGGTGACAACGTTCGTCTGAGAGGATTTTATATGCCGCCATCTATCATTTGGTGTTTTCGCACAGCGATCCTCTTTGCAATGGCCGCATGCCAAGTTGCGAGCGGATTCGCGGACGAGCGACCGCCCAACGTTGTAGTGATGTTGGTCGATGACATGGGTGTGATGGACACCTCGGTTCCT
>JANMNR010000779.1:0-3407 GCA_031368325.1 Pirellula sp. | reverse complement strand
GCGGACGATCTGACCCAGAAGCCAATTGGTTTGCAGCATGAGCACCATCCCGATCGCACTCCATACCAGCGCCACCTTAGCCCCCTGGTAGCTGACTGCTCCAGGCAGGGAAATTGCCGTTTGGGCGTCCAACGGCGACACCAGAAAGTTGTCGAACTAGCACCTGCACCGAACCTGAGCAAGAAAACGGCTTCGGAGCTGCATGAGGCGGCCATCGCGATTGGAAAAGAGGTCGGCTACTATTGCGCAGGAACCGTCGAATTCTTGCTCGATACGGAAACGAACAAGTTCTATTTCATCGAGGTCAATCCTCGCATTCAAGTTGAGCATACGGTGACGGAAGAGGTAACAGGTATCGATCTGGTGCGAGCTCAGATTCTTGTCTCGTGTGGCGCAAAGCTCGGCGACGAATCGCTTGGGCTACCGTTGCAAAAAGACGTGCAGGTGGTTGGGACAGCTATTCAGTGTCGAGTTACAACCGAGGACCCAACCAATCAATTCCGGCCAGACTACGGACGCATAACACACTATCGCAGTGCCGGAGGTATGGGCGTTCGGCTAGATGCGGGCAGTGCATTTAGCGGCGCGGTTGTGAACCCGTTTTATGATTCCTTGTTGGTGAAGGTGACCGCGCGCGGGCGCAATCTCGGAGAAGCGGCCGGGCGAATGGAACGCTGTCTTCAGGAGTTTCGCATTCGAGGAGTCAAGACAAACATTCCATTCTTGGTTTCGCTCATCACCCACAAGACATTTTTGGCGGGTGACGCAACGACTCGAATGATCGACAAGACGCCTGAGTTGTTTGCCTTGCAACGCCGCCGCGATCGTGCAACGCGTTTGTTGAGTTTCATAGCGGAAACATTAGTGAACGGCAACAAAATGGTTGGGAACTCGAGTCTCTCCATTCGCCGTGAGCCTGCCTTGCTCCCCAAGATTGATATCACCAAACCAATGCCAGAGAGTTATCGCAATCAGTTTTTGAAACTGGGTGCGAAAAAGTTCTGCGACTCCATACGAGGAAGCAAAGAGCTACTGCTAACCGATACGACCATGCGCGACGCGCATCAGTCGTTGCTCGCGACGCGAGTCCGTACGTTTGACATGATGAAAATCGCGGACGCTTACGCGCGATTAACGCCGCAGTTCTTTAGCTTGGAAATGTGGGGTGGTGCGACATTTGATACGACCATGCGATTCTTGAAAGAGAGCCCATGGCAGCGATTGGCCGATCTGCGGTCAAAGATCCCCAATATGCTCTTTCAAATGCTGCTGCGAGCATCGAATGCGGTCGGTTACACCAACTACCCAGACAATGTTGTTCGAGCATTCGTCAAGGAAGCGGCCGACGCGGGTATCGATATCTTCCGCGTGTTTGATGCACTCAATTGGACGGAGAACATGCGCATCGCTATGGATGCCGTTATCGAGTCGGGGATGATTTGTGAAGCGGCCATTTGCTACACAGGCGATATCCTGAATCCCAATCGACAGAAGTATTCGCTCAAGTACTATGTCGATCTCGCGAAAGAGCTCGAACGCATGGGTGCGCACATTCTTGCCATCAAAGACATGGCAGGCTTGTGCAAACCCGCCGCAGCCAAAAAACTGGTGGCGACGCTCAAGCAAGAGATCGGCATTCCCATCCATTTTCACACGCATGATACTGCCGGAATACAAGCGTCGTCGATACTCAACGCTGCCGATGAGGGGCTGGAGATCGCAGACGGGGCGTTTGCCTCCATGTCCGGGGGCACCTCGCAAGTCAACTTGAATACCCTAGTGGAGTCACTTAGGTTTTCACCGCGAGATAGCCATCTTAACACCGATGCGCTCACCGAACTCTCAGAGTATTGGAAAGCAGCTAGGCAGTTTTATTCCCCGTTCGAAAGCGAGTCGCTGGTCGCAGGTGGCGATTTGTATCAACACGAAATGCCCGGCGGCCAATACACCAATTTGTACCAACAGGCCAAAGCGCTGGGGCTGGCCGATCAATGGTCAGAGGTTTGCAAACGCTACGCCGATGCCAATCAATTACTTGGTGACATCGTCAAGGTAACGCCGACAAGCAAAGCGGTTGGGGATTTGGCTTTGTTCATGGTCGCGAATCAGCTTTCTGCCGAAGACGTGGTCTCCGGCCAACGCGAGATTGCTTATCCTGGTTCCGTGTTGGATTTGGTTGGCGGAATGATGGGGCAACCGCCCGGCGGCTTTCCTGCTCAAGCCAAGAAGTCGATTCTTAAAAACAATCCAGAGGTTCTCACTCGACCTGGCGAGACGTTGCCGCCGGTAGACTTTGATGCGATTGGTGTTGCCTTGAAGCCAAAATTGGGACGTGACGCGACGATGAAGGAGATTGTCACAAGCGCCTTGTACCCTAAGGTGTTCGACGAGTATGTCACTCACGTTCGAAGTTACGGCGATGTCTCGTTGATTCCGACGTCGGCCTTTTTCTTTGGTCCTTCGATCGGTGAAGAGTTCTTCGTCGATATCGAAGCCGGAAAACGGTTGATCATCAAGTTCTTGGCGATCGGTGAAGCTCGACCTAACGGAACGCGAACGGTTTTCTTTGAACTCAACGGTCAACCGCGAGAGGTCGAGGTGGTCGACAAGTCGATCGAATCCAAAGCGGCAACACGACAAAAAGCCGACCCTGCAGATCCAACCCATGTCGCAGCTGGAATGCCCGGTATGGTTATTGGTGTGGCGGTTACGCAAGGAGCCAAAGTCACCAAGGGGCAAAAGCTATTGGCCCTCGAAGCGATGAAGATGGAGACGGTAATCAATGCGGAACGCGACGGAGAAATCACTCAATTGTTGGTCCAATCGGGCAGCCAAGTCGAAACGGGCGATCTACTATTCGTGCTAAAGTGATAGTATTTTGCATACCACGGAAAACACGAAATACACGGAACGATAATCACATTGTCGGTTCAAGTTCTTTTGTTTTGATTTCCGTATTTTCCGAGTCTTCCGTGGTGATCACTTCGAATTAGTTTCGAATCAGCAATAACGCTATCTAAGGTGAATGCAGACCGCATGCACTCAAACCACGAATCAAGTGACATAACTTCCAGATGAAAACCATTCCTTTCACCGCTTTTGTTTTTGTGTTGTCCCTACTTGCCAGTCTTGGGGACGTTTTGGCACAGCCTCAAAAGGACCGGGTCAAGCCTGACGAGCTGAGCAAGAAGGCGGGGACGGCAATTCTATGGGAAGACAAGTACGCGGACGCTTTAGCCAAGTCCAAAGAGTCAGGCAAACCGATTTTCTGGTATGTCCCTTCGGTTCCGGGGACGTTCATGGATCGAAAAGTCGAGGTGGATCGGTACATGATGGCGGGGCCATTCAGTTGGCCATCGATCATTAAGTTGATTAACAAAAACTGCATTCCATTGAAAGCGGTTCCA
>JANMNR010000348.1:0-1611 GCA_031368325.1 Pirellula sp. | reverse complement strand
TATTATGGGAAACGTTGACAGGCATCTCTGCTGGTGAAATCACCCATTCGCCGAACGGCGTTAGCCACGGATTTCGACGAATGTCGATCACTTAAACTCGTTCCCAGGCTCCGCGACTTCGCCTGGCCTCGCGTAACTCGCCACTCGAGGTTCAGGAACTGTTTGGATTGCAGACATTAGCTGGGGGCGCAGCGAAACGGCGCACTCTGAAAACACACGTGAATGCCTCCGAAGGAGTCAATGATTCTGCGATCCCTTCAGGATCGGACTGCAAGCCCGAACCCGTTTTCCGGTGGTGTCGCTCCGCTCGACCACCGGCTACTGTCTGATATCCCTTCGGGATGCAAAGTCGTGCAACCTCAAGACTGCCGCGACACCATTTTATATAGGACTTCGCAAACCCAACCAGTCATCGCAATTTCGCGCAGTTCCAATTTTGAAAATGGTATCGGGCTAGAACTATTTGCGGCGGGCGAACGAAAAGAGGACTGCTCCCATTGCTGCAAAGCAAAAGACTCCAAACATTTGGTAGCCCACTTCGCTTGCATGGTCAGGACCAACCCCAAGCATTCGGACCACGCCGGAGAACGCGTTTCCTAGACCAGCTTCAGCGCTCCAATTCTTTAGGAACTTGGCTACATCCTCGTTGACGGAGAGAAGTGCAATAACAACACCCGCCAATGCCCCGCCAGCCACCAAGCCTGTTGCGAATAGGTTTCCCTTTCCAAGCTCATCGTCCGCGTGGTTGTGCTCCGCTTTATCCTTACCACGATTCTTCAAAAAATCAGCTAGACCGCGAATGAGTCCCCCGATCCAAATGGGAAGTGTCGTTGAAAGAGGTAGGTAAAGTCCCACTGCAAACGATAGCGACTTCACTCCGCACAACTCCATCGTGACGGCAAAGAAACAACCTGCGAGAACGAACTGCCAATCCAAGTTAAAGGAGAGCAACCCTTTGATCAAAGTTGCCATCAGCGTTGCTTGTGGTGCATCGTATTTTTCACCAATCGCATGCTGGATGTTTTGCTTGACCATTTCCGCCGTGGGAGTGTCTAGATATTTCACCGTAAATCCAATGACGAGGGAAGACACCACAACGCCAATAAAGAGCGCCAGCTGTTGATAAATCGGGGTCGCACCGACGAGGTAGCCTGTCTTGAGATCCTGACTTGTGGCACCCGCGTTGGCCGCAGCAATACACACGATACTTCCAACAACCAACGCCATAGGCTCGTAGAGTGTGCCCGTCCAACCTATTCCGATAAACACCAGCGAGGTTCCCATAATGGTCGCGATCGTCATCCCTGAGATCGGGCTATTGGACGAGCCGATAATACCCACAATCCGGCTTGCAACCGTCACGAAGAAGAAGCCGAACATGATAACTAACCCTCCAATGATGAGTTTGTTCCAGATCGAATCCCCCGGCATTCCTGGTAATATCCCCATCAACACAACCAACGCGATGCTTCCGAAAACAACGACGAATATGGAAAGATCTCGATCCGTCCGAACAACGTCAGCTTTCGCTCCACCGAACAGCGAACGAAACGCCCCCAAGAAGGAGGAAATGATCGTTGGCATCGTCTTCAAAAGAGTAATGAAACCCGC
>JANMNR010000719.1:0-6372 GCA_031368325.1 Pirellula sp. | reverse complement strand
TGGCTCGCGAGCAAAAGCTGCTGAATACAGTTCTCGGATCTTCATGTCGCCAGACTTATCCGACTTTGCAAGCCGATCGGCCCGCCCGTCGTTCTTTCCCAATTTAGATTTGATGTCTTTTGCATTGATGAGGTGCAAACTCTGAGCGAGACTGGAGGATTGGACGCGTTCGCATTCGCAGACGCTTTCGTTTTCCGGTCGCCCGAAAACCTTCAAAAACGGTGAGCCATTGTTATAGCTGTTGTCTGGCAAGGCGATCGCGCGAGTGCCGCTCGGAAGATTGGGGAACTCTGTTCGAGAACCAACCAAGTCATCGATGGCATCGAGAAACACCTCCGCTTGGAGCCGTCTTGGATAATAGCGAGAGTAGTTCTGTTGATCGACCAAGTTGTATTGGTTGGGAACTGAACTGAGCTGATAGGCATTTGAGGACGTGATGACTTTGACCAAGCTCTTGAGGTCGAAGCCGCTTGAAATAAAGTGATTCTCGAGGGCCACCAGCAACTCGGGGTTGGACGGCGGGTTGGTGTCCCGAATGTCATCCTCGGGTTCCACTAACCCACGCCGAAAGAAGTGCTTCCAATAGCGATTCACTACGGCCTTGGCAAAGAACGGGTTGCCGGGCGAACTCATCCAATCTGCGAGCTTCAAACGCGGGTCTTCGTCCGCACCGATGGTCGGTATGGCATCGCCTAAGGCTGCAGGTTTCAACGTGCTGCCCGTTTTGACATTCGTTGCAACCGCCACTCCACGCTTATGGAAGATCATGTCTTCGCCACGTGTCGCGGTCGGCTTGCGACCTACTTGCGTAAAGAATGCGGAGAAGCTGTAGTAGTCATCTTGGCTCCAACGCTCAAACGGATGATGATGACACTGCGCACATTGCATCCTGACGCCGAGAAAGAGTTGAGCCACGTCTTCGACTTGTTGCTTGGGCTCCTTGACACGTTTGTACCAAACGACAGGCGGGTTTGCGATGACGGTTCCCGTAGCGGCCAACAGTTCGCGGACCATTTGGTCATAACGTTTGTTCGAAAGAAGACTATCGCGAACCCATGCGTGGAAAGCAAAATTAGAAGTAATATCGCTTGCATCATCGCGACGATTTTTTAGCATCGCAGTCCACTTGTTTGCAAAAAAGTCAGCAAACTCAGAACTTCGAAGCAAGCCGTCGATTACTTGCTCGCGTTTGTCCGTCGCTGGATTGGCAAGAAAACTAGCTCGCTCAGCTTCGGTAGGAACACGCCCTGCAATATCGAGCGACACGCGTCGAAGAAAAGTAGCATCGTCGCAAACTGGCGAGGGAGGTATTCCCAACTCCTTCAAGTTCGCGAAGACTGCATCGTCCACAAAATTTCTGGGCGAAGGCAGAGTTTCGATCGATGCTCCGAGGGGTACGGAGGCGTTGAATACTGCGACTTTCCCCTGATAACGAACCATCACGGCAACCTTTCCTGGCAGGTCGAGTAAACTGACAAGTCCGCTTGTGCTGACCTCTGCCATCGCACTGTCATTCGACTCAAAGAGCGAGGCATTTGTGACATCGCGCTCGCGTCCGTCGGAATACTTGGCGATTACCTTGAGCTGCTGTTGGGTGTGAGGCTTCCCCGATGCGCGATTGGGTCGCACGTCAACGGAAAGCAATTGCGGCGCAGTGGCCGCATCATTTATTGCACCCTGACGAATCCATTCGAGAAGAGTCGCATATTCACGCGAATGTTCATCAAAACGGACACCACCGCCGTGCGACTCCCTTGCCGTTGCCTTAACGAGCACGAGACTGCTTTCTGGGGCTGCGAGCGACAAACGGCGTCCTCGGCTATCCTTGACCATGGTTTCGAAATCTTCTTTTGGCTCAAAACCAAGCAACGACAGCTTAAATCCATTCTGCCCATTCCCTGCTTTTGCATGACATACGCCAGAGTTGCAGCCTGCCTTGGTCAACAATGGAACAACGTCATTCACGAAACTGATCGGGCCAACTAATTCTTGAGCGTTTGCAAATGGGACCAAACAAATACCCAGCGAAATCGCAGACATCGCAATCAAAGTCGCTTGCAAGCTTGCTGCCAGTTTGCCTAGTGTTTCAGAATTGGCCATGCCAACATCGCTTTAGGCCAGAGGGAGGGGATGCGTAGGTGGGATTCGACGAATCGAGTAGTTCTATGATAGGACGACGAGACGCCCACCGTCAATCCAGTTGACCGCAGTATCGCTAGCATTAAGCAACTTTCCTGGTCGGATTGGCAAATCGATTGGACCACCCTGGTGCAAGTTATTACAATCACACTGCGAAAATTTCCGGTGAAGGATCACCGAACGAACGATTAGGGTAAGGAAACCGAAATGAGCACGCGAAACGTCTTTTGGGATAGCTTTGTAGTTCGTACTTGCGTGGCTACTCTCTTTTTTTTCGCCCTCTCTGAACATACTCCGTTGGCCTTGGCGCTATTCTCCCAAGCCGAGAACAGCGAAACGGTTGTTCCTGCGGAAACGCCACCCGAAGCTTCTGCGACCGACGACAAGAGCAGTCAGTCTGACGCCGAACGAATCGGTGAACTTCAAGAATCATTGGAACACGATCAGAAGCAGCTACGGAGTCTCGAACAAGAGATCGAAAATCCAATAAGCGAGTATGCCATTGCTGAAAAAGAGTTTCGTTCTCTCAAGGACGAGTTAACACGCACTCATGAAAAGTTGGAGGTCGCTCGCAAGTCCGAGAATAGCGAGCAGGTTCAACACTTAGAGCAAGAGGCCGCTTCGCTGGAACGCCAACGCCAATTGGCGGAAGAGCGATTTGGATTGGCAATCGAGGATCGCAAGACGCAACGCGAGCAAAAAATCACGTTGCGTCGAAAGATCGAAAATGACAAAGCGGCACTGGCTGCGATAACGGGCGACGACACTCGGCAAGGAAGTGAAGAAAAGAACGATACCACAGACAGAACCGACGGAACTGGCTCGCAGTCACGCCGACCAGCTGACAACGCCTCGCGCCAGCACGACGATCGTGTTGATAGTCAATCGCATTCCGCTGGCCTGTACCAAACAACCCCGGACTCTGAAAAGGACTCTTCCAAGGACGAAAAACCATCGGCGGATACCGCCGAAGAGGATGCGGAATTGACCAAGGCGGTCGAGGAAGCGGAAGTCAAGGAGAAGGAGGCAGTCGAAGCGCAAGAAGAAACGCGTTCGATCGCGGTTCGGTTGACGGACATTCAAAAATTGGTCTCTCAAGAGCAAAAAGAGCTGGACCTCGCACGAAAGAAAGTGGATCTGGCGAGCGCAACCCAGCTTACGCTCTCACAGGAGTTGGCTCGACGGGCTGCTGAAAAAGCAAGTGAATCCGAGCTAGCTGAATTGAGGTCGTCGATTGGGAATGCAAGCAGCCGGCTCATTCTCGCTCGAACGGAAGTTTCCGAAATCAGCGAACGTCTCAACGATCACCGCGCCGAGCAAAGCAGTTTGCAGTCGGAACATATTGTTGCGCTGCATGAAGCGGAAAAAAAACGTGAAGAAGCAAACGCGGCAGAGGACCGCATTGCCGCCATCCGGAATCCCTACACTGTTCGAAACATTATTCAGTGGCTCATCGAACACGGACCACGCATTTTAGCCATCATCGCGGGAATGTTTCTTCTCAATCGGCTTGCCTCGTTCTTTGCGTTGCGATCGGTTCGATTGGTGACGACCAGCTCCGGACGCGGGTCCAAAATGGAAAAAGAGAATCGGGCAAAAACGCTGGTGGGGGTATTTCAGAACGCTTCAACTGTCGGCATCTTCATCACAGGCGTAATGATGGTTTTGGAGGAGGTGGGCGCGAATATCACAGTCTTGATGGGAGGAGTCGCGGTTATCGGTTTGGCGGTCGCATTTGGCGCCCAGAATTTAATCAAAGATTACTTTTATGGTTTCGTGATGTTGCTTGAAAACCAGTACATGCTCAACGACTTCGTGCGTGTAGGTGGGGTCAGTGGCCAAGTGGAACGGATCACATTGCGAATGACGGTCCTGCGAGACTCCAATGGTGTAGTGCATTTCATACCCAACGGCACCATCAATAGCGTGAGCAACGAAACGCATGGGTGGTCTCGCGCGGTATGCGAGATTGCGGTTGGCTACAACGAAAGTTTGGATGAGGTCAGCAGTGTGTTGGATTCGATTTCGCGAGAACTGCACACGGATCCAGTCTTCGGGAGTCTTATTTTGGAAGCACCGTCGAGTCCCGCCATTGAAAGTCTGGGAGAATCCGCCGTCCATCTCAAGCTGTCGGTCAAGACGCTTCCAAACAAGCACGGAGCGGTCAAACAAGAATGGCTAAAGCGAATCAAAAACCGATTTAGCGAAGTGGGCATCCAGCACCCGTTTCCACAAAGGGCGGTTCATGTCCAATCCGACGACACGTCATCAAAACCAACCGCCCTCCCGTCCCGCAACAACCTCCGTCAAGCAGGCTGATTTGCAGCTTCCTGCCAAACCCCTCGGTGGTTCACTCTTGGTGAGAGTGACTTGGCGCCCGTGATGCACAATAGGAATATGACCTTGGGACGACGAGTACTGCCACAGGTATCATAGGGTTTCACCGGTGGTTTAAGGCTCGACGACTTACGGATCAATCAATTCGTAAATCCCCCGTCCTGCGCGCTTGAGCTTCCCTTGTTCAACGAGTTCTTCCCAAACATCCTTTGGGAACTGGTTGGGCGGCGTGATTGCCACCACCCCGGACTTGCCACCGCCGGACATCGGCCCATGTCCAATCCGAGATTCGTCGTCGAGTTTAGTGAGCTTTAACCGCTTGCGAAACGCCTTCATTGCGAGACGCAATTCTTCCTTTCTTACGGCAGGATCGGGTGGATTGGGTTGGGGGTCTGTTACAGACTCAGACATGCAAGGATTCCTGTGTAATACGAATTTAATAAGGGCACTCAATAGTCTCGGACGTTCTTAAGCGTCAATGGTACCAAGATTGAAGCTGAAACCGAAGTTATTTGTGTTTATACACATTCGACTCAATCCGCTAACCAGAGAAATTGCACGAGAAATGAAGATGTCCAGACACAAACGCTAGGATCCAGGAATTTCCTAAAGTTCAACATCGCGTCGATTCGATTCCACTATTCGGCAAAGTCTATCCGATTCTTGCGCGTGTCTTTCCGAAACCGTAGTGGGGTGATTAGATGGCTACTGTAGGTGGTTTGTCCAGTTTAGGCGGATACCCATCCCCCACGGTCCAAAGCCTCGCGCGCTCGCAATCCGTTCGTGGACCACATCCATCCAAACTGAAGGCCGAGTTTGAACAAGACTTGGCTCAGTCTGGTCTCAAAGCGAACGTCTCCACGGACGAACTGCTCACGAGTATTCAATCCTCCATTAAGTCCGCCATCAAAGATCCAAGCAACGACGGCAAAGACTTTCTCCAGGTCATCCAGTCTGCGGTCCAGAAAACGCTCGAAGAAAACGGCGTGGATACAGAGAAATTGACTTCTTTGCTTCAGACGGATGCACCCGATCAAGCTGGTCTACCTGCTTTCGGTCACCATGGTCCGCCGCCTTCTTTAGATCAGACTCTTTTGGATCTTGATTTCAGCGAAGCAGAAAAAGACTTTGATGACAAAAAAGTAAAGGGGACATCGCAAGACATAGGAGGACGGCTAGGTGGCTCGGTTCCGAGTGGCGATTCATTTGACGCAGCTGAGGTTGCCTCTCAATTCAAGCGGTTGATCGCCGATTTGATCAAGTCGTTGCCGAGCGGATCCGCGCTCGATGTCCAAGCGTAGCCTAGTTCTATTCCAGTTTTTTGTCCCCTGTGTGGAACCGAGTTGGTGCGATAGTTTACGATGGTCAAACTAAGTAAGCGTGCAGGCATTGGCACGTTACCTATCGGCTAACCATTCATTGAATCGGCAAATCCATGTTCAAGGTCGTCGTTTGTCTCGCTCTAGCCATTGTTCCAATCGCTCTTGCACAAGAATCCAGCGAGCAATTTCGAAAGTTAGATCGCAACAAAGACGGGGAGTTAACCAAAGCCGAACGACCAGGTCCACTTTTTGAAGTGATTGACGTCAACAAAGACGGCGTGATCACAGCGCTCGAAGATCAAAACTTTGTTTCCAAAAATCGTGGTCAAGCGGGGACTCAAGCGGCGACGGCCAAGATTTCGGACAAAATCAAAGTCGAACGGGATATTCCGTATACGGAAAACCAAAACCCCCGGCAACGCTTGGACTTATTCTTGCCCAAGACGCCTAAGTCGGACAAGCCGTTGCCGATGGTCATCTTTATCCATGGCGGAGCTTGGCAGGCTGGCGACAAACTCGTGGGGTACAATGCGATCTCGTCACTGGTTGAATCTGGTGAGTACGCTGGAGCGTC
>JANMNR010000636.1:0-7232 GCA_031368325.1 Pirellula sp. | reverse complement strand
GGAGTCGCAACCAGCCAAGGGTCTTTTGTCATGGCGATCTTGGCCCTTGTTTTGTTTGGTATCGGTTGGGGATTCTTTGATTGCAACAACATGCCGATCCTTTGCCAAATCGTGAAACCTGAGCTACGAGCAACCGGGTACGGTATTATGAACATGGTTAGTATCAGTTGCGGGGGCTTTGCTGATTTGGGTTTTGGAGTGATGCGGGACAAGCAGGTTCCGCTGATCGTCATCTTTGGAGTTTTTGCCTCCGTCTGTGTCATCTCTGTCATCCTGGTACTGATGATAAGACCTCGTCCAATTCAAGAAAAACTTGGCTAACCGATTATGAATTTTCGACCATCTGGGATCATTCCGCCGCTCGTTACTCCGTTGACCGGACGCGATCAACTTGACATCAAGGGGCTTGAACGTCTTATAGAGCGCGTGATTAGCGGAGGCGTTCACGGGATATTTATCCTTGGAACCACTGGCGAAGCGCCAAGCTTGAGTTATCCATTGCGTCGCGAACTGATCACTCGCGCCGTCGCAATGGTCGCTGGCAGGGTTCCAGTCTTGGTTGGAATCACCGATACGTCGTTCGTTGAGTCTGTCCATCTTGCCGAACATGCAGCCGGCGCCGACGCCACGGCGGTTGTACTTTCCACGCCCTACTATTTCCCTGCTGGCCAAACGGAGTTAACGGGCTACGTAGAGAACTTGATGCCCCACATGCCCTTGCCGCTCGTGCTTTACAACATGCCGAGCTTGACCAAGGTATGGTTTGAGACCGAGACGTTGGCAAGACTCTCCGCGATCCCTCAAATAATTGGGGTAAAGGATAGCAGCGGTGATTTGGACTACATCGCCCGCGCAATTGGCCTGAAGCAGAAACGTCCCGATTGGTCGATTATGGTCGGTCCCGAAGCGATGCTGCCTGAAGCCATGCGGCTGGGTGGAGACGGAGGCGTCGCTGGCGGTGCCAACGTATTTCCTCAATTATTCGTCGCATGCTACCAAGCCTGCGTCGCCAAGGATCAGGCGAAAATCCAGGAATTGCAGGCGGCCATTGATGCCTTACAACAAATCTACACCATCGGAAAGTACGCTTCGAAATACATTAAAGCAACGAAGTGCTGTTTATCGCTTTTGGGGGTATGCGACGACTTTATGGCCGAGCCGTTCCACCGTTTCAATCCCCGCGAACGCGAACGGGTCCAAGCTGTTTTAAACTCCCTTGATCCGAAGTTTGCGAAACTGCAATGAAACAGATTCTTATTTGCTTGTGCACGTGTTTGTTCCTTTCAAACAACGCAATTGCGGACGGCTTGGAACCGCTTCGCTACAACAATCCAGGCCTGGTGGTCGATCTTGGGGTTGGGCTTTGGGCATGGCCCGTGCCGTGCGATGCGGATGGTGATGGCGACTTTGATTTGATCGTGTCCTGTCCTGATAAACCCTCTAATGGCATCTGGCTGTTTGAGAATACGACAGGTGACACGGCGCAACATCCGATGCCAGTCTTCAAGCCGGGACGTCATCTGAGCAAGACAGTACATTACGTCATGCCAAGCTACATTGAGGGATCGATGCGAGTGTTGTCGCCCGGATTGGAATACCTGCATTTCACAAAGACGGGGACTGAGCAACAAATCACGCTACCTATTGAAGCCAAATTTCATAAGCCACAAGGGCCCCAGACTAAGGGCCCTAAGATGCGTCACAATCAATGGCGATATGTTGATTATGACGGCGACGCGGTGCTTGACTTAGTTGTCGCCGTCGAGGACTGGAGTGACTACGGTTGGGATGATGCATGGAATCCAGCCGGGCAATGGGTGAACGGACCGCTACACGGTTGGATCTACGTTTTTCGCAATCGCGGTACCACCACAAAACCCGACTACGAACAACCGGTGTTCGTCGAGTGCGACGGCACGCGATTGGAAGTCTATGGCTGCCCGTCACCCAACTTCGGTGATTTCGATCAAGATGGCGATCTCGATCTCATCTGTGGTGAGTTCCTCGACAAGTTTACGTATTTTGAGAACATCGGTTCTCGCACCGCACCGGTTTATGCGACCGGAAAGCGACTCACCACGGTGGATGGCGGTTTACTGGCGATGAGTTTGGAAATGATCGTCCCGGTCGCGTTCGATTGGGATCGTGATGGCGATCTCGATCTGATCGTTGGCGATGAAGATGGGCGCGTTGCGTTTGTCGAAAACTTGGGGATTCGTGGTTCCAAGGAACAAGCGAAAACGCCGATGTTTGCGGAGCCAAAGTATTTTCAACAAGAAGCGGACACCCTGAAGTGCGGCGCTCTCGCGACACCAGTAGGTTTCGATTGGGACGGCGACGGCGATACCGACATCCTTTCCGGCAACACGGCAGGGTTCATTGAGTTCTTTGAGAACCTTAGCGGGCCTCGAGTGGAATCTCCGCGATGGAGCAAGCCGATGCGTCTCAACGTCGATGGAGCGGTGTTTCGTGTCATGGCTGGACCGAACGGCAGTATCCAAGGACCAGCCGAAGCGAAATGGGGATATACGACAATCAGTGTCGCCGATTGGGACGCGGATGGCTTGCCGGATATTGTCATGAATTCAATCCTTGGACGAGTGGAATGGTTAAAAAATATCGGGACTCGCATGGCTCCAAGACTATCAGCACCGCAATCCATTCAAGTCGAATGGAACGGCGAGCAACCGCGGCTTGGCTGGGGCTGGTCCTTTCCAAAGGGCAAGGAACTGCTAACGCAGTGGAGAACGACTCCTGTGATATTTGATTTCAATAGCGACGGCTTGGTAGACATCGCGATGCTAGATCACGAGGGGTACCTGTCATTCTTCGAACGAGCAAAGGTTGGCGAGCAACTCATTCTCAAGTCTCCACAGCGAGCATTCGTCGACGAGCGCGATCAACCGGTTCGACTGAACGCGGGCGTGGCTGGAAAAAGCGGTCGAAGGAAACTGTCGGTCTGCGATTGGGACGGTGACGGGAAGTTTGATTTTCTTTTGAACTCTACGAACGCTGACTTCTTGAAACAAGTGGATGCGAAGGATGGCAAGTGGATAATGAGGAATTCTGGCACACTTGCAAAGAGAAACATCGAGGGCCACGACGTAAGCCCAACCGTAGTCGACTTCGACGGAGATCGAGTCCCTGATTTCGTGGGAGGAGCAGAAGACGGTCGGTTGTATTTTCTGAAGAACAGTCGATAAGCAGGTATCTCCCCTATCTTTCCGTGAGTTACGCAAGAATCTCGCGTATCAACTTGCCCTCGACGTTGGTCAATCGACGTTGAATTCCGTTGTGCTCAACGCTAAGTCGCTCGTAGTCCAAACCAAGTAGGTGCAAAATGGTGGCATTAAAATGATAGAGGGGGTGCACATTCTCAATCGCCTTTTGCCCAAATTCGTCAGTCATCCCGTGACTGACGCCAGGCTTCACCCCTGCGCCCGTCATCCAACAAGTGAATCCGTCCGGATTATGATCGCGACCTTTTGCCCCTTTTTGAAAGAAAGGCATGCGTCCAAATTCTGTACACCATACGACCAATGTATTTTCCAAAAGCCCTCTCTGCTTGAGGTCCTTGATGAGCGCTGCAGCAGGTTGGTCCAGGATCTCGGCATGGATATCGTACTGTTCCTTGAGTGCATTGTGACCGTCCCAATTCAATCGCCCTGCGCTCGCATACGCGCCATTGAACAGCTGAACAAACCGCACTCCTCGTTCAATTAATCGCCTTGTTAGAATGCAGTTGCGGGCGAATGCTGCTTTGTCTCCGTTCTTTGTATCGTCCGCTCCGTACATGCGAAGAATATGTTCAGGCTCGCTGCTCAAGTCGCTTAGATCCGGCACGCTCAATTGCATTCGAGCCGCCAATTGGTAGCTTGCAATCCTAGCCGCTAATCGTGAGTCGCCTGCATGGAGTTGTTGATGTTGCGAGTTCATGTGATCCAGCAAATGTCTCGCGGCTTGATCCGACTCACGCCCAACTCCATTTGCAGTCAAGTGACGAATCGGATCCTTGGCACTGAGCACAGTACCTTGAAATGCTGCTGGTAAGAAGCCTGGCCCCCAATTGTTGGATCCATTCTGAGGTACACCTCG
Organism: Pirellula sp.; assembly: GCA_031368325.1. Lineage (GTDB taxonomy): Bacteria > Planctomycetota > Planctomycetia > Pirellulales > Pirellulaceae > JBKCUI01. Next base: position 3,137 of record JANMNR010000636.1, on the reverse strand, counting down.
CGGGTCGGGGATCGCAACGTAGGCAGGCAAGTCTTGATTCTCACTCCCAAGTGCATAGGTTGCCCACGAGCCTAGACTTGGAAATCCATCCAACGTAAAGCCCGAGGACAGAAAGTTCTCGGCCGGGCCATGGGTATTTGATTTGCTAGTCAGCGAATGAACGAATGCAATATCGTCAGTCAACTCGGCCAGATGGGGAATCATATCGCTAACCCACTTGCCCGTTTGCCCTCGTTGCCGAAATGCATATTGAGGTCGAGCAAGATTGCCAGCTGGGCCTTGGAAAGTGACGGAGGGACCACCAGGCAACGGCTTGTCATCCCACTTGATCAACTCGGGCTTATAATCCCAAGTCTCCAGTTGGCTGACTGCCCCCGCACAGAAGATGACCACGACGTTTTTGGCTTTGGCAGGAAAATGCGAAGCACGCGGCGCATACGGACGAGCAGGATCAATTGCAGGAATGACAGGTGTGGAAGCTTGCAATGGCTCGCTGTCAATCAGACTCGCAAGCGCAATTGCCCCAAGCGCCGTGGCGCTATCCGCTAGCCATCGACGTCGATAGAGGTCCGTCGACTGTGTCTCTGGAATGGAATCGTTACTCATGGTACGAAGACGACCTCATTGCAATTGAACAACGCGCGACACAACGGTTCTAGTCCATGACTCTTGACCACTTCATTTGCCTTGTCCAACTCGTCCGCCGTTGGCTCGCGTTGCAATGCAATGCTGTATGTGACTCGAATCTGATCGTGCAAGTCCGTCCCACTCTCCATTTGAACTCGCTTTGCGAATGCCTTAGCGCGATCCAAAATGAAGGTGCTGTTAAACAGGTTGAGCGCTTGGATTGGAGTCGTCGATTCGCGACGTTTGGCGGTGCTCTGTCCAGCATCAGGACAATCGAACGCGCCGAAGGTTGCATCTCGCTCGCGCCGAACCTTATGGGCGTAGATCGTTCGCTTCATTCCATCCGAAGCGAATGATTCGATCGGCTTGAAGCCACTCAAGCCACCTCGTTGATCGAACAAGTTGAACCCACGGCCGTACATTTCGGAACGAAGTTCGCTCGTCATTGACAGTATGGTGTCACGGATCTCTTCCGCGTCAAGTCTTCGGCCAGGGAATCGCCAAAGCAGCCGAGCATCGGAATCCTTTTTCATTGCCGCTTCACTTCCGGCCATTGCTGAGGATTGACAATAGGTTTCACTCAGTACGATCTCGCGATGCAACCGCTTCAAACTCCAGCCTTTGCATTGAAAATTGGATGCTAGAAAATCAAGTAGCTCTGGGTGCGAGGGTTTGGAACCGCCGCGGCCAAAATCGCTTGGTGTATCGACCAGCCCTGTACCGAAGTGCCCTTGCCAAACTCGGTTGACGATCACGCGAGCAGTTAGTAAGTTCGATTCGTTGGCAATCCAATCGGCTAAGGCGCTTCGCCTTTCCTGATCGCTACTTGTGTCCGACAATCGGAGCGAACTCAAGAAGGCTGGAACGGCTGGCTTGACCAGATCGCGAGGCTGTTCCGGGTCGCCACGATTGAGCCAACGGATTGCGTCCGGCGTTCGGAACTTGCCAGCGAAAGCGAGTTGATCTCGCTCTAAGCTTCGGATTTGAGCTTCTAGTTTATTTCTTTCCTTTGTCAACTCGTTTGCACGTTTGGCATCCTTCGGATCGAGCGTCGTCGTAGTGAATGCTGGCCCTAGATCCATTCCGGAACGCCATGGTCTTCGATCCGTAGAATCCGCAACTCGATTCCAACCGTTGGGTGTATCGACTTCAATGGAGTACTCGATTGGCAACCGATCTACCAAGCTACCGGACCGGTCACGACTCCAAACAATGCTGTCAACCTCTTCAGGTCTTGCAAACTCCAATTCCACCCAGCCTCTTCCGTTTTCGTTGCCTAGCCAACTTCGGTCGTTTCCGAAGATCCCATCGTGGACAAAGCTCGGGTCGTGAACTTCCGGAACAAGTATATTGCCAGACGTGGTCACTTTCGTTCCCGCCAAGTGCAGCGCAACGTTCACTCCGCTTTTATTAAACACCTCGATTTCATCGATGCAAGGTTCCAAACTGTTCGTCGCCTCAATCGTGAGTCGCAACCTTTTGGTAAACGTTAAAGGAATCCGGTCGTGAATTCGCTTGCGATCCACTGCTGGACGTTCAGGAAGCAATTCCGCAACGACGCGCATCTGCTGGGGGCTCTCACCCAAGTGAATACGGTAAGCAGTCGGAGTTCGATCGTCGAATTTCCCAGTCCGATCGCGGCCCCATGCAACTCGCATAATCTGCGACTCGTTGGGCAGTTCAAATTGAAGCCATCCGTACCCTTTGGTATTTGACATCCAGCTACTATCGTTGCCAAAAATTCCGTCGTTTGCAAAGCAAAGTTGATGCGACTCAGACTCAGTACTTCCTGATGCAGCCACTTTGGTACCCTTGGACGCAAGTGCAAGATTCTCTTTCGAGTCTTCACTGGAATAGATTTCAAACTCATCTATACAAGGTTCAATCAAGCCTAGCGAAGAATGAAGATTGGCGTCGAGAATCTCCAAGCGGACAATGCGTGCAGCCTGCATTGCGACGTCGACAATGTGTCTATCTGATCGAATAACTCGAGGGTCGCTATTTGGCCTAGCTACGGGAGCGAATTCATCGATCGATCTTTGCAGTAAATCCGCTTCTTTTTGAAGCTTCGCGGCTTTCTGCTTTTTGTTGGAAGTCTCTTCGAATCTCCATTCCCTATCGTCATATTCGACACCTGCGACCATGGCTTGCATTGCATAGTAGTCAATGGATGTTACCGGATCGAATTTATGGTCATGACATCGAGCGCATCCGATACTTAGCCCGAGAAACGTCTGGCCAATGTTGTTCACGATCTCATCCAACGCGTCCTGGCGTGCAAGCCGAATGGATTCAGCATCCTTGCCAATCTGACCAGGCAGCAGAACGGATGCAGTCACGAGAAATCCTGTTGCAGGGTCAACACCGAGTCGATCTCCTACTAGTTGTTCGCGAATGAACTGGTCATAGGGAGTGTCTTGGTTGAGCGCGCGAATAACGTAGTCGCGATAAGGCCAAGCGTTTGGCCGGAGTTTGTCTTTGTCGTAGCCGCACGTGTCGGCGTACTTCAC
>JANMNR010000339.1:0-26064 GCA_031368325.1 Pirellula sp. | reverse complement strand
ATCACCATGGGCGATCATATCTATCGAAAAAAAGAAATCGCACTGGTTTTGGAAACCGAAACGAACATCGTCAAACCTGCCAACTTCCCAGTTACCGCGCCTGGACGCGATCATTGCATTGTCAAAACGGCCCAAGGTGTTTCGGTTGCGGTAGTCAGTCTACTGGGACGAGTCTTTATGCGACCTGTCGACTGTCCATTCGCGGCGGTCTCAAGAGTGTTTGCGCAATTACCGGAGGACGTTCGGATACGGATTTGTGACCTTCATGCTGAGGCAACCAGCGATATGCAATCGATGGGGCGATACTTGGATGGAAAGGCAACTGCCGTCTTGGGGACACACACGCATGTAACGACAGCGGATGAACAGATTTTTCCGGGCGGCACGGCTTTTCAGTGCGATGTTGGTATGACGGGCCCGCATCGGAGCATTCTCGGTCGTGCTATCGAGCCTGTGCTTAATACCACATTGACGTTCGATCCTAATTCTTTTCATGTTGCGACCGAGGATGTGCGACTTTCCGGGACGTGGGTCGACGCAGATCCTGCTACAGGAAAAGCGTTAGCGATCGGGCGTGTTCAGTTGCGTGAAGCGGAGTTGAATCGATGGCTCGCGCAGCAACGAAACGTACTCTAGCGGGATAGCCAAGGACTGTGAAGCTTTTCTACACGGATCATTTTGAGTTGCCTTTGCCGCCTGGCCATCGATTTCCGATGGCCAAGTATAGGCGTTTGCGAGATCGGATTGTCGGCGATCCATTTTTTCAACGGGATGTGCTGCTCGTTCCAAATGCGGCAACGGTTGAACAGTTGTGTATGGCGCACGCAAGCGACTATGTGACGCGTGTTATGGCTGGAGAATTGTCTGCCATGGAGATCAAACGGATCGGCTTTCCGTGGACGCCCGCCATGGTCGAGCGATCGCGACGCAGTAGCGGGGCAACGCTGGCTGCGGCAAGGCATGCGATCCAAGACGGTGTGGCCGTAAACATGGCCGGTGGTACCCATCACGCAATGCGAGACGCGGGCGAAGGGTTTTGCGTCTTTAATGATGCAGCCGTTGCCATCCTGGTTTTGCGGTCCGAATCAATGATTCGACGTGCCGTTGTCATCGACTGCGATGTTCACCAAGGGAATGGGACGGCGCAGATATTTGCTGAGATGGACGATGTATTCACGTTTTCGATACACGGCGAAAAGAATTTTCCGTTACGCAAATATCCGAGCGATCTCGATATCGATTTGCCAGACGGCACCACGGATGATCATTATCTCAGTGCGTTAGCCGAAGGACTTGGGAAAGTTTTGAAGCACGGCCAATTTGATTTAGCGATTTACTTAGCCGGGGCAGATCCGTTTGAAGGAGATCGGCTTGGCCGACTCAAGTTGACAAAGCAAGGGCTTGGTGCCCGTGATTCGCTAGTTCTGGGTGAATTGAGAGCTGCAGAGATACCAGTGGCTGTTGCCATGGCTGGGGGCTATGCCCATTCGATCGATGATATCGTCGACATCCACTCTCAGACAATTCGCATCGCCTCGGAGTTCGGTGCATTGCATTCAGGACGACTTTAGTTAATCTCTTGAGCATGGAAATCGTAATCACTGCCATTGGGCCAGATAACGTGGGCTTGGCCGACCCAATTATTCACGACGTTACTTCGCGTGGTGCGAACATTGCTGAAATTCAGATGTACGACCACGACGAGGCGGCTTTATTTGCAATGATGTGTCGCATTCACATCGACGCGAATCAATTGTCACCCATCCAGGAAACGATGGGCAAAATTGCGGATGAGAAGAAGTTAGAGATTCGAGTGTGGAGTCCGGATCATCGCGCCATTCGTCCCAATTTGGCAATCTGCGTGACACGCCTTGAAAAGCCGGCGAGAGCGGTTCTGGAGGCGATCCAGTCTGGAGTGATTGGAGCGACCCCGGCGGTGCTTATAGGAAACAGGAGGGCATGCGAGCCGCTAGCAGAGGAGTTTGGCGTCCCTTTCGAATACATTGGCCTTGAGGATGGTTCGGGCGACGACGATGCGATGGTTCGGATCATTGATCGGTACGAGGCAGACTATGTTATTCTGGCTCGATATATGCGAGTGCTCCCGCCGGATACATGTTGGAAATTTGCGGGTGGGCGAATCATCAATTTGCATCATGGCTTATTACCCAGCTTTCGGGGGTTACGGCCCTATCATGATGCCTACGCGGCTAGGATGCTGACTTTTGGCGCGACATGTCATTTCATTGTCCCAGAGCTGGATGCGGGCAATCAAACCATCAATCAGTCTACATTCTCTGTCGCACCGGGAACAAAGTTGGAAGATGTGATTGCAATGGGACAGCAGGAAAACGAGCCCAGCTGTTTGGTAGAAGGAATTCGCCGAGTTTGTGCCCGCGAGGTGAAGTTGCATTTTCATCGCGTGGTAGCCCGCCAGCCTAATTAGGAGTGCCGGCGGTAACCATCGGCGCCGCAGCCACCAGTGTTGCGAATCAAGCAATCGACGGCTTAATTGCGGTAAGGCCTTGCCGATGGGAGCCGGTGGGATGTTGGGCAAGAGTCGTGTTGAAATTTACCACTAAAGGCGATGTGAAAGCGCAATTTCATGCTCTTCGGACGCGTTCGGTGCATGGAACCTACTGCTTGCCCCTACAGCCGTTATAACCGGCGGCGCAATTCTGGAAATTTATAAGCTCTGCGGGTTCTGTGCAGATATTGCGAGCCATGTTTGGAAGTGAAATTCCTCGAGCGCTGCTCCCCGACGAAAATTTCATTTTGTAATTCCAGAAGACTAACTCGATGCTCAACCCACTATTAACAAAACTAGGACTGCGATGCGTCATCCTGCTTTTCCTATTTCATGGAACGGCGAATGCACAATCCGTCATCAATCGTTCACTTGCTGCCGCAGACAAACAAGGTGTTCTTGAACCCTATCGAGATACTGAAGTCGCGACTGCTGAAATGGGCGTTGTTCGCGAGCTCTTTGTCAAGCCTGGCGATGTGATCGAAGAAAAGGCCGAGATTGGTCGACTCGACCACGAGCAACAGCGATTGTTGGTGAATGAGGCCGAACTCGAGGCAGCGGCCGTTGGAAATCTGGAAACCGCAAAAAGCGACTACGAATTCAATCAACGTCGAGTAAATGAAACCACACGAATAGTTGCAAACGGGCATTCGAGTCCAAAGGAACTAGAACGATATATGTTGGATCTAAACACCTCGAAAGCAAAACTGCAAGCCCAGGAAGAGGCTAAGCTGATTTCGCAAGCGAGGCTTGAAAAAGCCCGGTTGATGCTTCAGGAACGTACGATTCGAGCACCACATCGTGGGACTGTTGTCACAGTCAATCGTGACGTGGGCGAGTACATCGCAGGAAATGCACCAGCAATCATTCGATTAGTGGACACCTCCAAGTTGAGAGCTCGTTTTTACCTGACTGTAGAAGCGGCTGAACGCTTTCGAAAATCAGGGCGAGCCGAAATTCGCCTCGAAAATCATGTGGTGGTAACTGCCGAAGTGGAGTTTGTCGCTCCATTTGCAATTGCAGATGGGGGTGTCATTGAGATGACGGTCGTCATCGATAATCCAGATGGGAGCATTCGGTCCTCAAAGTGCCAGTTGGTTCAACTCTAGTTGTTTGCATCTTGTCATGACCAACCACAACACAATGTCGAAAACTGCATCATCCGTCGATTCCGTACCGGGTTCGAATCCCGCAACCGGTGAGTCGAACGAGGTGATTTCGTCAGTGTTTAATCACCTTGGTACAAGCGAGGCATTGTGTAACGACCTTTTGGGCGGCGGTGCCTTAGGACACAGCTCTGAAAATCAGGCGCATGTTGCGGATCGTCCCGAGTCCCTCAACGATTCCGAGTTCTTCGCTACCGCTAGTCAAGCATGCGCGATCCCAGCCTTCGATGTGCTGTCAGGCTCTATGTTGCAATCGGTTGTAAATCACGTTGCCCGCATGAGCGGACTATCGATTGGACTTTTGATCACATCAAAGAATGGCTCGGTCGTGCAATCGGCCCAGAGTGGATGGGATGCGAGTGATTTCCGAACCCAAAGCCGAGTTTTATCCAAAATAGCTAAGGAAAGTGTTTGGCGCAAGGAAACTCGTTTTTCGTCCGACGCGTTCGCGCGAATTTCCAATGCAGGCAACGCGTCGATCGAAGCAACGACAGAGGCTTCAACGGTACCGGCGCCGGCATCACCAGAACCGGCATCACCAGAACCGGTATCACCAGAACCAAAGGCGGACGCAAGTGTTTGTCTCAACGAACTCTCAAACATTATCGGTTCATCGCTTTGTTCGATTCCGTATCCACTCAGGGAATCGGGTGGTTATGCAGTGTTTTTGTGCGAAGCGACCCCAAGCAACGTAATAGGTGTGGCCAATTACATTGCCCAGGCGAGTCAATTGTGGCTTGGCATGGCCTCCGTTGCCAACTTGCTTAAGCAATTAGACACCTGGTTGATCGTTCGGCGATGCAGCTGGTTTGCAAAAGTGGTCAGCTTTCAGGAAAGCATTCGTTCCAACTCTCGATGGTGGTTGGTTGTATGTGGACTCTTGTGCGGAGTCATGTTCATACCAGTTCCATACTATCCGCGACGTGAATGCGTCTTTGAACCTGAAACAAAACAGTATTTGTCTAGTCCAATCCAAGGACGGATCGCAAGTTGTGAAGTTCGCCCAGGCGATTATGTCGAAAAGGGGCAACTCATGGCCCGACTCGATGACGATCAGTTGAGACGAGATCTCGCGACAGCAACCGCAGAACACGATGGTGCCCTCAAGAAACGCGATTCTGCCTTAGCGACGCGGGCAACGGGTAATATCGCTCTGGCGGACATAGAAATGGAACAGGCCGAAAGACGTATCGAGAGTATTCAAGAGCAGTTGCGCCGACTTGAGATCCGTGCCACATCCGCTGGGGTCGTAGTTCAGGGTGATTGGCAACGCAATGTAGGTATGCCGCTCACAATGGGACAAAGCTTATTCGAAGTCGCTGAATTGGAATCGATGACCGCCGAATTGCGGCTGCTCGCGTCTGACCTAGCGCAGATCAGTGTTGGAGATGAGGTCAGCGTTCGAAGCGATGCGTCAGGTATTGCATCCTTTCGCGGCAAGATCAGCCGCATCGAGCCAAGAGCGACCGTCATTGATGATGCAGCCGTCTTCGTGGCAGACGTAGTCATTCATGATCCCGAGTTGCAGCTGCGGCCCGGCATGAAAGCGAAAGCCCAGATCACGGCAGGATGGCGATCCATCGGCTGGTACCTATTTAATCGGCCAACCCAATGGATCGCAAACCAATGGATATGGTGATACGCACACTCCTGCGTTCCACCAACGTCTAGACAAGAACACATGAACGGCACAACACATCGCATACGACCTGAACTTCGATTCTCCCCAGCTCGCACTGGAGACGAGGTCTACTATGTCGTTGAGGACCGAATCAAGCACAAGTTTTGGAAGATCGGACTGTTGGAATACGAGGTGTGCGCTGCCATGGATGGCACACATGACTTCAAAGACACAGCCGCTGTCGTCGCGCGTAGAAGCAAATTTGCAGCTACTGCAGGCATCGAAAAACTGACAGCGGTTGGAGCATGGCTTTTGAATATGGGAATCATTGAAGCTGTCGAAGCTGATCCGAGCGCTGAGAACGCCGAACCACCCACCCCGCAACCTCCGGCTAAACCGGCCAGGATGTTCGACCCGAGCTTCTTTCGAATTCCAATTCTGCCCGCGGAAACGTTGGATCGCATGACCGGAGGGCTGACTTGGTTGATCTCGATACCCTGTTTGGTCGTCGCCGTGATCACGTGGTTGATTGCTGTCATCATGGCCTACCAAAACAGCGTCGAATTCATGGCCCTGGGCAGAAAGCTATTCGTGCCCGGCAGTCAATGGTGGTTGTTGGTTGCATGGTTGGTGCTAAAGGCGGTTCACGAAGCGGGGCATGCTATTGCGAACACTCGTGTAGGGTCACGATCCAACGGGGCCGGAATTGGATTTATGTTTTTCGCCCCGTCACCCTTTGTCGACGTGACGGGTCTTTGGTCTGTTCCAAAACGATGGTCGCGCATACTGGTAAGCGCATCAGGCATGCTCTTCGAAATTACTCTAGCCGCAGTCGCCGTCATATGTGCGTGCACGATTGAAAACTCCAGCGTCAAATTCCTTTGCTTTACCATTGCATCGCTCGGCTCCTTTACGACCGTTGCCTTTAATGGAAATCCGCTGATGCGATACGATGGATACTACATACTGATCGATTTGGTCGACCGACCGAATTTGTTTCAAGACTCTACACTTGCGATGAAAGCCTATTTTTCAAACTGGATTCAAAAGAGCAACAGTAGGCATTCCTGGTCCGTTACACTGGTGATTTATGGGGTTTGTTGCATGATCTCGCGCATGCTGCTGCTTGTCACCATGGGATGGGGAATGTGGATGACCTGGGACGGCGTTGGGCTGGTGGTCGTCGGGTTTTTCGTTTGTCTATGGTTTGCTGTTCCTCAGATCAAGCGAATGACAGTAGCCGCCAAAATGGCTCCCATTACCCTGCGGACGATTCTAAGTTCGATTTGCCCGCGCAAAGCGGCTCGCTGTTTTGTGGTATTCGCTGCGATCTCGCTCAGTAGTTTTTTGCCTTCACCGCTTCAAATCTACTGGCCTGCCATCGTGGAATATGTTGATCCTTCCGAGGTGCGAACCGTAACGCCAGGGTTTGTTGTTCAAGTATTTGTGCACGATGGCCAGGGAGTACAAGCGGGAGACGAAATACTCGTGCTCAGCAATCCTGACCTAGAACTCGAATGCAAAGCAGCCCAGGCCATGTTGAAAACGAGCGAAGAAAAGTGCGTAGCACTTCGAGCTCAGCACAAGCATACCGAGTTGCAAACCGAAGAGGCGCTGCGAGAATCGCTTTTGGTCAAAGCAAAGAGTCTGCTGGTTAAAGTGGATTCCTTGCATGTCAAAGCGCCCCGCGATGGAGTTCTGATTGCTCGAACGTCTCGCAATTTAGCGGGCAGCTTTATTCCGGAGGGGCAGTCGATTGGGATGGTTGTCAATCCGTCAAAAATCGAGGTCAACGCTTCCATACCGCAATACGCTTGGGAAACGGTTGCACACAATGTTGGTGCCCCTGTCGCGATTACGCTGTCCAACGGGGATCGTTGGGCAGGCAAGGTTTTAAAGACGCTCCCACGAACCTCAAATACACTCGACTCTCCCTCTCTGGGTGGCCTCTATGGAGGTCCAATCACCGTGGTTCAAAGTACAGCACCCAATGGCGAGTCCCAACTCAAGACCGACTCCCCTCGACTTCACACACGCATCGAGTTGACGGAACCCGCCTCAACGAAGCGGCTCGTTTCGTTTTCTAGCCCGAGCGCGCCCCCGCCGCCAGGTGCACATTGCTCAGTAAAACTGGAATTAGAAAACGAAGCGATTTGGCAAACCGTTTATCGCTGGATCAAGGCTGGGTTGTACAAGCAATTTAAAGAGACAACATAGAAGTTGGCTGTTGCGTATAGCTCAACTCTATCATTCGTCCGGCCCATGCAAAGGATCCGCGACGACTACCTTCCATTTGGTTCGCAAAAGCCTGAGATCATCGCTCGTAAACTGGCCCGGCGCGACCCGAATTTCGCAAAATGGCGGAATTGGCGAAGCCATCAGTCCCTTTGCGGTGACCCGTGTATTGCTTAAGTTCAAGAATGACAAAACGGATCTAGCCGGAAACGAGCCCAAACCTGCATCCGTAATTGCGGTATTGGAGAGATCCAAGTTGTAGACGGTCGTTAGCGTAGCCACATAGCCTAGTGTCTCGTCGCTCAGGCTCGAGCCTCGCATAGAAAGTTCGTTGACAAACGGGCTCCAATTTTTGAAACACTCTCCAGTGAACTGCTTTCCTGTCAGGCTGAGTTTTCTCATTGACGTCGGCGTTAGATTTTGAAACCCTTTCTCTGTAAAGTTACCGTCCCCAAATTCCACTCCGGAGATCGAAGTCGTCGCAGCGAGAATCGACAAAAAACTGTCGGTCAATTGAGTATTCCGCAATACCAAGCAATCGTGAACCGTTAAGTTTTTGAGCTGCGGACCAAATGCATCGTCCGTTAGCGGGGTTCCATCGAGCACCAATCGGCTAAACGTACACGGTATCGCGAAGCCGCTGCCATCGATTGGATTATTGCTTAGGTCCAAGAGTCGCCGATAGTACGTGTTGGCCCCGCTAAAAAGCAAAGGAATTCCTTTGTCCGTAATCTGGTTTTTGGCCAAACGAATGGATTCATAGCGAAACGCGGACAAACTAAGATCGTCATCGGTAACACCGAGATCGCTGAGGTCTACGGAACGAAGCGCAGCGGAAGTGCGAGGTAACATGGAAAAAACTTGCGGCGTAATCTTGGTTCCGGCGATGGAAAGGAATTGCAGCTTGCGCCACTGGCGAGACTTGGTCAGTCGCCTTAATCCGCCTTCGTCGAGATCGGAATAACTTAGGTCCAACGACTTTAGGCTACGAAAACGTTCGATGGAATCGACGACTGCATTGCTCAAGTTGGAGCGGGCGATTGACAGCGTTTCAATTTGCGTCGAGTAAGGGAATGTATCCAGGGTTTTCTCCGAAGCGTTCGGTCCCAGAGTCAGTCCAACAACCCGCCAATCCCGCATCAACATCGTGCTATCGACCGCGGAGAGTTCTTGCTGAAGTTGAGCCGTCTTGTTTTCCGTGCTTGCTCGCCAGCTCGCGAGGTAGGTTATCGACAAGCTACAAAGAATGGCAAACAAGGTGACCCAAGCGGTCCAGACTAAGTGCGAATCGCTACGCGGTCCTACCTCGTTGCTTTCGGTTTCCAATACCGTCCCTGGCGCCAGCGTTGGCGGATAGTGAAGCAATCGGACACCGCCGCACCGAAGCGACAAGAGCCCGAGCGAGACAATGAAGCCCATGACCGCGCCTGTTGCAAGCGACACACGAAGATAGGCAGTGAGCGAGCCTACGCTAAGTCCGATTGCCAGCCCTATCACTCCCGGCGGGATAATCGAGTAGCCGAACGAGCGAAGGAAGCCGTTGAGAGGGCGCTTTGTGCGGAAGACAAAGTACGTACACGGAATTCCAATCACTAGATTGCATAAACCAAAAGCAAGAGCGACGTAGGCCAGTCCACCAACGAAGTTGTTCTGAACACCATTCCAGACGATCAACGGGATACGAAACACTCCAAGAAGGCAAGCAAACGTCGTCATCACGAGAAAAAAGTCGATGAGCCGGATCGGCTTCCGCGGCAAGAAGTCCAGTTGCGAGCAAGTCAAACACCACCCGAAAACAAATCGCATTATCAATCCAGACATGGCAGCTACAAGACAGACAAGTGGCAGAAAAAAGAGCCCCCACGCGACCTCGCTGGTAGAACTTGCGTCTTCAAAGAACATAATGTTCAACTTAAATTGGAAAAGAACCATCATGCGTTGAACAAAAAAGACGAGCCCAAGCACAACTCCGACAAACCCAGTTGCGATCAGCAGCCCCTGCAGCCAGATACGTCCCGCAAGGCCCGCCACGACTGAAGCGAAAATACCTTGGCCCAGCATCAGCCCGAACATCACGACTTGACATGGTAGCAATCCGATCCTGCTTCCCAAAATCAATAGCGAGACGTTGGAAGCTAGTACGCACACGACAAACAACGCACTTGGCCACCACCGGATAGAATCGGACTTGATTTCCAAGCGAGTAACTTCGTTCATGTTTTCTCCTGGACGCAAATGGACTTAGAAAGTCGGGCGCGATTAGAGCAGAATCCGACTTGGAGAATTGGCAATTTGCATGATCTCAATAATACTTTTTCGCTTATTGAACCCGATCAAAATGCCCAACACGCGAGCGGCATCAAGATGTCTATGTACTTGCAAGCCTCGCAACTATGAGGCCGCGCTCCGGTCAATCGGTCATTGAAAGCTGCTAGTCGACATTGAGCTATTGATTTGGCCGCGGAGGGCTTGATCGAGCAACTCGGGCATGCGGCTTGGGTTGCAGGCAAAGCATGGAATCCCGATCGCGGCAAGCTTCTTTGCAAGCGATTCGTCGAAACAGGGTTTGCCATGATCTGCCAGTGCCAACAAACAAATGCACTTCACTCCGTCGCTCACCATCTCCGAAAGGCGTCGGACCAACTGACCCTGGTTGCCGCCTTCGTATAGGTCCGTAATCATGATGAATAATGTTTTGGCCGGGTCCTCAATAAACTGCTTGCAGTAGCCAACAGATTTGTTGATATCGGTTCCACCGCCGAGTTGCACACCAAACAGCATGTTCACTGGGTCGTCCCCGCATTTTTCGGTCAAGTCGACGACTTCTGTATCAAATGCAACAACGCGTGTCTTCAGTGCAGGAATCGATGCAAAGATGGAGCCCATCACGGCACCGTATACGACAGAGTCCGCCATCGAACCACTCTGATCCATGTCCACGATCACGGTCCAACTGTTAGTGCGCTGCGCGCGAGAATAGAAATAAACTCTCTCGGGTACAATCGTATCCAGGCTCGGTTGGTAGTTCTTAAGATTCCGACCGATGGTCCACTTCCAATCGATGCTCGATGCGTGCGGGATGGGTGTGTGCTCCTTTCGATTGATAGCCCCCATCACGGCCTGTCGAATCTGCTGTTCTAATTTCATTTTGATTTCGTCGACAACAGCCCGTACCACCATTCGAGCGGTCTCTTTCGTGCGTTCTGGGATTTGGCCGCCGAGGGACATGAGAGTACCGACCAGTTGCACGTTGGGTTGGATGCTCTTGAGCGTCTCGGGTTCGAACAACAGTTGCTTTAACCCTTTGCGTTCAATCGCATCTTGTTGGATCACACATACCACATCTTCCTTGAAGTAATTGCGAATGTCCCCGAGCCATTTTGCAAGCCTGGGCGCCGAACCACCCAGTCCAGCGCTTCGACCACCGCTCTTGCTCGAGCCGCTATCCTCCGATTCATCGTAGATCGCGGCGAGCGCTTGGTCCATTTCGTTTTGCTCAGCCGATAGTTCACATCCGTCAACACAACCGCTCAAGTGATCTTGAGCGGACGCCCCGAGTATCAACCGCCATCGTTTCACCTGCTCGACATCGACCGCCATACTAAATATCTCCAAAATCGAAGTCGTTTAAGTCATCGAGCGATTGCTCTTCGCTTGCGCTCAGCGGCCCATCCAATGCTTCTACGGTAGCTTCGGCGCTAACCCCCCATACCTCGGACATGTTTTCTGCAATGCTTCTCTTTTCATTCGGGCTAAACTCACCGAAAGATCGGCGCAGAAAGACGAGTGAACGCTTGAATTGCTCGCCATCCAAAGATTGAACGTAAACGTCGAGCGACTCCCAAAGGACTTGTCGAGCGATTAGCGCATATCGATTGCGTTTAGCCAAACCTTCGAACCAGCCTGCACCCAAGTCGGCTGGAATACCCGGCGATAATCGACGCGAAACCTCTCTTGCCAGCACTTCGTTCTCCATCCAACCTCGCTCCAACAAGATGGCGCATGCAAAGCCCGACAGAACGGGATTGCGATCGTCGGCATTGGCTAGAGCGATCAATTTCCTTTTCCACAATTCTTCTTCTACATTCGCGTGAAATTCCAGAGCGACACGATTGAGTTGATCGATTGCAGCTAGCAACTCCTTGGCCGCAGTGGCATCACAATTGGCTGCCTCGTGCATGGCTAAACATCCCTGGACGAAAAGCGCCTCGACCAACGGGACAAGCGGCTGAGCATTAAAACGTCGTACGTCACCATATCGAACCACCTGCATCAACTCAAATGCAGCGTTTCCGATTTGGTCCAGGGACGACGTTTCAGTCGCTAGATGTTGTAGCCTCTGTCTCGCCTGTTCCATTGCTCCCATCATGTTGCATTGGCACGCATCTCGCACCAAGCTAGCCGCACCATCGATGGTTGGAGACTGTTCGATCAGTTGTTTGAAGCGATAGCCCGTTGCCAACTCGACTGTCTCGCCCAGCAGTACAGACTCAACCAGAGTGATTTCACTTTCTGGAGTCCATTGGACCGTCCAACGCTCTGCCCAAGTCGCCGAGTCCTGCTGAACAGCCACGTGTTCGCCAAACTTGACGCCCAACATACGGAGCCGATGCAGAAAGCTCGATCGCTCAAGATCCAAGTAGGCTGCAGCGACCGTTTTGGCTTGACGATTCTCTCGCAAGTCTAAACTCAAATCTTGCTTGACAGAGGTTCGAAACTTATCCAACTTCAGTCGGTCTAGCTCCCTATCAAAATCCTCTTGAATGGAGGTGCGACTGACTCCTTTGGGAAGTTCTCCGATGGCTGTGCCGACATCGACTCGCATGAGTGCTTCGGCAATGTTCGCCTTCTCGCCGTGACCGAGCAAAGCAACTGCCGAATCGTGAAGGTCGTCGAGCGTTGGAGAGGATCCGTCCTTCATAGCCGAAAGGGTCTTTGCCAAACGCACCCCCTCGATGACCTCTGCGGTGGAACGGTGCGTGCCAGACTCTCGCACGTGTCGAGCCACTAGGCTCAGGTAGCGCATCGGCAATCCGACCAAGTCATCGTTCTGCAAAGCCTCCCATAGCATTTCGAAATACGCTGGCGCTGCATTGCCAGCTCCGTAGCCAGATTGCGACGATAGCCGAAAATAGGAATAGGGCATCAACGTCAACTTGCTCGCTCGTTTTCGCATACTGGCCAACTCGGCATCAGTCATTGAGGGATGGGAGCCGTTTAGCACAGGCGCGTGATAAGCTCCGACGACGGCAACTATCTTGTGTGGCTTTACACCTCGAGCGATTGCTTGTTCGATCATTCGACGCATAAACGATTCTCGAACCAGATTCTCTGCATGACGCCGAACTGGATCGGTGTCCAGTTCGCGCAGCGAAGAACCCAACTCTTTGGCGGCCAAACGGTAGGCATCCTCATTGAGGTTGTGTTCGAACCGCCGTTCCCAATATGCGTCGTAGTTAAGCTCTCCCGAGATGGTTGCCCAACGTTCATAGAGCGAACGTTGGGCTATCTGCTGTTCGATCTCCCCATCGGTTACGATCGGCAAGTTGGCTTGATCTGCAGCCTCTGCGTGTTCCGGTTCCGCCATCGCATCGGCTTTCGCCTTTTCCAACAACTCAACTTCAATGTCTTGCAGTGCGAGAAATGTGTCCGATGGCAAATCGATGAATTCGATTGGTTTTCGATGGGCATGAGCCCACTGTATCGCTTGGAATTCAGGGCTGTACGTGGCGAGCGGATAGACCAACGTTCGCACTGGGAGCGAATCCGTATAAGCAAGAATCGCAACCGGTGGTTTGGTCCCTTTCTTGACCAGATGCGTGGTCAACTCGGCCGCATCATGAAGTCCCTCCACCATTACCAAGTCGGGTTGGATCTGATCAAGGTACTTTCGCAAGTGCCATGCACCGCTTGGCGATAAGTGGCGAACGCCAAAGACGTTCACTTGCCAAGCTGAGGTCATGTTAGCTGCTCCGAACATGCGGTGAAGAGCGGGCGCCACTCGGCTCCACGCTTCTTCAGTACGTTCGAAAGGTATTCCTGCCAAACGATTTTGTCCTTTTCCTCGTCCTTGATGACTGCCCCTTGGATTGCGGACGCCAAATCATCCGCCGAAACTTTTCCGTCGCCGAAGTTTCCTGCAAGAGCCATGCTGCCGGCCAAAACCGAAATGGCTTCGGCCGTGGAAAGGACACCCGAGGGGATTTTCAGTTTGTTCTTGCCATCGAGCGTCTGACCGTTGCGAAGTTCTCGGAAGATCGTGACCACTTTCTCAATCGCTTCGTCGGCGGGAACCGCCGCCTTGAGCTCCAGATTCGTCGATAGTTCGCCAACACGTTTGCGTACGATATCGACTTCCGTTTCGAGCGTCGCCGGAGACGGTAGGACAACGATATTGAATCGCCGCTTTAGCGCCGCGGACATGTCGTTGACGCCACGATCACGCGTGTTCGCGGTCGCAATAATGGAGAACCCTTTGTTGGCCGGCACTTCGATTGCTAATTCTGGAATTGAGATTCGCTTCTCAGACAGCAAAGAGATCATGGCATCTTGGACCTCAGATGCGCATCGAGTGATCTCTTCAAAACGCGCTATGGTTCCGGCTTCCATCGCTCGAAAAATGGGGCTACGGATCAACGCGGCGGAACTCGGGCCTTGCGAGATGAGCATGGCATAGTTCCATGTGTAGCGAATCTGCTCTTCTGTCGTTCCTGCCGTACCCTGAACCACTTTGGTGGAATCGCGATTGATGGCTGCCGCCAGATGTTCTGACAGCCAAGATTTCGCCGTCCCCGGTTCTCCGATCAATAGCAGCGACCGATCGGTAACCAAAGTTGAAATGGCTATCTCGACCAATCGCTGATGGCCAATGTATTTCGCTGATATCGTTTTGTTGCCAACGGTTCCTCCACAGATGTAAGTCAATACGGCGCGAGGTGACATTTGCCAGCCGGGTGGACGATCGTACTTGTCGGCTTGAACGAGCGCATCAATCTCGCTCGCAAACAACGCTTCCGCAGGCTCGCGAAGGATATTGCCTGGTGATGTTCCGGCCGACGCCGAGGCCTTGTCGGTTGCTGGTCCCTCGTCGCCCTTTTTTTTCGCCATGACTATTGTTCGTTTCGTTGTGGGTTGTTTTCACGAATGGTATTGATTGCATCGAGTAGTTGATCGCCCCATTGTTTAGGTAGTTTTGGATCGCTAAACAACTCCTCAAGCCTTGGAACCATTTCGATATCGAGACGGCTCGCCAAGTTTATCCAGCCGTAGTGATTCGAATAGCCTTTCTTGCCAATCATCGACTTAAGTTTGTCGATAACTAAAACTGCGGCGTCTGGCTGGCCGATGCGAATCAGAGCCGAGGTGAGTTCGAGGTCGCCTTCATGATCCTTAAGTCGCTTGTCCGCTCTTTTTTCATTCAAGTACTTTGCTGACTTTGCATGTTTCGTTTCAGCCAAATCGGTCACCGTAAAGATGTCATCGTTTTCAATGGCCAAGTCAAGCCAGCCAATATCGATAGGATGCTTCTTGGAAGTGTCGGTCGTCCACATCCAATAACGACCTTGCGAGGACCGAAGCTCTTCGGTGATCGCCTCGTGTCGCTGCATTTCGTTGGAGTTCTTTTTCGCACCCTTCGGATACACATAGGGAGAAAAGATCTTGAACAACTCCTTTGGCTTCAGCTTCTCAAGCGACTCCTCGAAAAGTTCCCTGAAAAGACCGACAGGCAAATCGTCGCGCCGATCGATCAAGTATCTGGTGGACGCGTCGCTAGCTCGCATGAGTACCAATACGATTTGTTCGATGATGTCGGCACCGCTCGGCGTGGACTTAATTTTGTGGATCGAACTAGCGGACTCGAACGTTTCCTTCATGAACTTTTCGACTTCGGGGCTGACTTCATGTTCTACGATCGCAAGTAGATCTAGGACCTTCGATACGGCATCACCCTGTTTGTTCTTGTCCTTGATGGAACCAAGCAGAGGGATTTGCAACTTTAGTCGTTCGAGTGATTTCGCAACCAAATTCGCGGGCTTCTGCTTTCCAATCGATCTGGCGACCAATTCGGAATCCTTGCCATCGATTGCCTTGACCAGTACTTCCAAAGCCTCCGCGTTGGGTAGTTTGCAGAGCGCATGGTACGCCGCGCCTCGAAGATCCTTGGCTTTCGCCTTGGATTGCTCAATCAAGTAGGAGAGGTCTTCGGAGGAGTCTCCAAGGCATTGGATCGCTGCTATCTTCACTTCTGCGGAACCGGTTGAGAGCGAATCCTTGACCACTTCGCGAGACGTATCCGGGTCAATGACATGCATTAGTTTTAGTCGACGAGCGTGACCTCCTTTGCCCTTAGGGTCAAAGGACGATTTGAGTTCAGAGTAGATTGCTTTCCCGTAGGTCGGTAAGACTCTATCCGCGATCAAGTCGGCGATTTCGCCGTAAACATCATCGATTGCTCCCAATGCCGGCCGAACCAATCGCAGGTCCGAGAATAATCCTAGATCAATGGCAGTTCGGATTTCCTCAAGGCGGCCTGATCCCTTGGTGGTAAGCGCCTCCATCAACGGCTTGAGCATCCGAGCGCTAACTTGCTTCTTCGTCGTCTTGACGGAGGACGACACGATGTCTACGAGCGTCCCCTCGGCACCTGTTGTTCCTTGCGTGAAAAGAATGGAGCAAACCAACGACGTCAGATCCAGCAGTCGTTCAGCGGCATTCTTTTCGTCCGAACCAACGACTCCTTCTACGACCTCCGCAACCCTTGCAAAGATAGGAGCTTTCCCACCGGTCTTTTTCAGCGGTGCAACAAGTTTCTTTAGTCGAAAGTCACCTGGCGCGACAACGCTTCCCGCAACCGAAAGGCGTCTCACTTCCGAATAGACTTCATGGAGAACTGCAATGCTCATATCATCTTCCTAGCCGAGGTGCTGTTTGGTCCGCAGAAAACGCTCGTTTGCTATAACGTAAGTCGAAGGACTTCGCTGCCAGTAACGATGCTCAGTGGTTTTACTTCCAGTTTGGATGAATCCAGGTCATGCCGGAATCTCGCCACAAGCACTTGATCGATCAGCGTATCCTGTGGAACAAGTCGCATCAGCTGAACACTTGATGGTTCCTCTGACATGCCTCGATCTGTCATGCTGAGCCGATTGCCTGCTTTGTCCTCAACGACGAACGCATCCCCCACCAAACCAATCTTCTTGAATCGCAACAAGCAAACCGGTTGTTTCTCTGACAAAGGACCTTTCAGGTTGTTTTTAACGGACTTAACGAGCGCCTGAACGTCTACGGCCGCGGACTCTCGAATCCTCTTGTAATCGCCTTCGACGGGAGGACGAGGAACCATTTCATCCCACCGAATGCGAGGGTTCATGTCGCCTGGATAGATGCAAAGCGTGGGTACTTGAGCTACTTGGAAAAAGCTATCTTCGGACTTGATAAATTTGGCTGCTTTGTATGGGCGATACGTTTTGGTAGTTGCGATCTTGCCAGTGGATAGTTCGACCCAAATGCCTGTATCTACGAACTCTTTTCTGGCCAAGTCATCGTGCGAATTGAATGCAAGCTGCAATAACTCTGCGTTTGCCTGCGTTAGTCCTGCATCGCGAAGCTCCGTCAATTGCCAAGCATGTCCCAGCCACGCTGCGATCGGCGATTCCTTTTCGGGTGCGAGATCTGGGTCGTTCAGCCGTTTTTCTAGATAAGAACGCCCCTGCTTTACCAGCGAGTGAAGTCGCCCAAGTTGATCAAGAGCATCGCTGTAAAGTGCCTCGCGGGCGCTATTCGACATTTGGTCGTTGAAACGCCCTTGCTCGTCCGAGAACAGCGTAGTGTACGCAAGCAAGGCGCTTTGTGCGCCTGGGAGAAACGTATCGCCGAGTTGCTTTGCTCGCGTTTCGATGGTGTCGGCTAGTTTGGCGTTCATGTTGCCAATTCCGATCTTGACCAAGTCTAACGTGAGCTGCTCGAGTATCGCGATCCCCTCCAGTTGCGCCTTGATCTTCTTTGCTAATGCGGTCTTATTGACCTGCTTGGGTTGGGTCGCCGTTTCGGCTTTTTTCTCGGCGCGTTGGACGACTTTCTCTCGCTTGTTTTGCAAGTCCTCCGGAACGGCGGCAACTGAGAACGCTTTCGCATTCTGCACGTACGCGAGCATGAGGCCGATGGAGTGCTTGCAGGGGAATTGGCGGCTTGGGCAATTGCATCGATAGGTTGGCGAGCCGGGACGAATGAAATCGCAGGAGCATTGATAAGGCTTGCTACCGCTCCCTTGGCAATCGCCAAACAAGATGGTTTCGTCGTCAGCAATATGTAACTTGACGAACTTCTTCTTTAGAACCAACCCTCGACCATTTTTCACTGCGTCCGCATTGGGCGCTGCGGAATCCACGAAACTATCATCGATTGAGATCACGAGGGTGCTTTCCTATGCAATTCGTAAGAAAGATATTTCAACGCAACTTCCGATTGCGTACGGGAGAATAAGGTACGAGAGTACAACGCGGAAAACAAGAAGACGTCGTCGCAATTTTGACTCTCCTGGTTGGCGAACGCGGCCTAGGAAGCAAAATGCACCACTGACTAGCTTAAGTTGCGTTCAGATTGCTCGCGGTTGATTTCCTTTTTGCGAGCTCGTGAAGTTCCACGTCGGTTAGGAAATGTGGGCCAGCCTGCTAGACCAAGTGTGCAGAGATCGACCGTTCGTGGTACGTCCAATTTACGTGCTATTATTCGTTCATCGAAACTCGAGAATCGATAAGGTTTCGCACCTTCCGAAACAAGGAGTGTGCAACTCTCTGGCGGGAGTAGTCGCCGCCGCTTTGCCGCGTTCCATCACAAGCAATTCCCGATTTCCAACGGTAGGGTTCTGGCCGCTGTTTATGGCTGTCGTTCCTCGATCCCATCGTGGATGCTTCATAAGCGTACGCGCGAGCAGGGATGATAACGGTGTCCCTCGCTCGCGCGTCGCGTCACTAAAGAGATCTATTCGGCCAAGCTAGCCACCTCGCCTCCCATCCGAGTTCCCAGAGCCCTCCATGTTTGAAGCTGAATCCGACCGCTTACAAAGTGCACCGAACCATCCATTAGCAGTGTATTGACTCCACCCGCATGAAAACTGCGAGCGGTGACGGCTGCATACGTGTCCCCCGCGTTGGCTTCCGTTGCCATGATGACGTCAACATCATAGTTAGCCCCATCGCTGTGGATATAATTGACGCGAGTGTTTGGAGTGAAGACCATAGTGAAGCCCGTTTCGTGGACTTTGCCATCGACCCATTCCACGTGCGTGAATGAATTGGGATTGAACGCGCCCAAGGAAAGCGAAGCGAGACCGGTTGGTGGTGACGGTGGCGAAGCGAAGGTAGCGGTATTGCTTGCCCCACCCAATCGGTTCGTAAAGGCTTTAACCTCCGCTGCCGCAATAGTGTTGCTCAGTCCGTCGGTAAACTCGGCGGGGCGATGACTGCGATTTGGCCCAAAGGCACCATCGCCCGTCTTGATAGCAGCGGACTTGGTCGTCATCACAGCCCAGGTCCCTTGATTGAGCGCGTAATTGGTTGGCCAGTATTTATGTCCAAACGTAGGGTCGGTTCCATATCCTTTGTCATTCACTTCGCTCGGACACATAAAGGTGCCGACCCGTTTGGACGAGATGATGGGTTGGACGTTATAGTGAACGGCGAAGTCGATGCCTCGAAATAGGTTTTCCTGTTCGATGTGCGGCAGGATGCGAGCGATGCCAGACCAAGCATTGGTGGCGTTCACAGCTGAACCCGTCCATACATAGTTTCCGTTGGCCGGAAGCCCTTTGTGGATGTCCATATGCATATGCATCGCCAGCCCAATCTGCTTTAGGTTGTTGCTGCACTGCATTCTCCGCGCGGCTTCGCGGGCCGATTGGACTGCCGGCATTAACAAACCAACCAGGATGCCGATGATTGCGATGACTACTAGCAACTCAACCAGCGTGAACGCCAGCTTCTGCGTACTAAGCCCCGACCTTAGACTCAATTTCAAACGATCGAAACGCAATGGTTCAATGACCATACTCAAACTCCTCCAGGAACCAAAAAACGGGATAGCCCAAGTGTTAAAAGGACACTTGTAGGCGGACCGTAGCGTGGCTGGCTGAGGAGTCTTGTAAGCGGATTATTCCGCTGGAATCCAATCGCTTGCTGCTTAACGGAGCTGGCTCTCTTGCTAATGAGAATCAGTATCAAGAGGAGTATTGCGTATTGGGCAGATTATGTCAATAATGCGAAGGCATTTTTCACACCAGAGACTGTTTAAATTCGTATCGCCCGTTGAAAACGGCTAGAAGCTGGAGATTTAAGGTTATGAACGAGCGAAACTGCCAAGAAAGCCCGATGGACAGCAACGCTGAGGGCCAACCCGCCAGCACGTACGGAACAATGAAGTTCCCCAAGATCATCGCCTTCAACGACCTGTGCCGGTGCGGCGACGAAGTCTGGATCGAGCACGAAGGACAAATGTACCGGTTGCGTCGCACCAAAATGGGCAAGCTAATTCTTACTAAGTAGCGGAACACGTCGCTTGGTTTTAGCCCGGTGCGACCGTCTTATTCGCTTGCAAAACCTCAATACTCTATCGCGACTGGCCGAAAATCACTGATTCGAAATCGCCTTTTCGACCAACCGATTCAGCAACTCTTTGCATCTTGCCGAATCAAAATTCTGGGCTGTTCCCAGCATGCTCTTTTGAACTGTCAGCACGCTTTGCTGCTGCGGTAAATGGAGGTCCAGGTGCAAGAGGTCGCGAAGTTCATCTCGCATCGGCGACACCCATTCGTTTGCCAAAGGCTCGTTCTTCACCAGTTCGTCCATGGCCACACAGACCATCCATGCTGTTTGCTTGGCGACCCAGAAGTCCGTCAAGGAGTCATTGCGACTTGCGATCAAGTACTCGAGCCACTGGAGTACGTCCTTCTTGGTCATCACTTGTCTTTCCATTTTGCGTCGATCCTGAAATCGATCACTGAGCGACTGCAGATGCCTTTCGCTCAATTGATGGATTCGTAGCGCATCGCCAAACGGTACAGAATTGAAAGAGGACAGCATTTCGCGTGTCAATGTTTCGTGCGTCTCGCGGTTGGTGGCATGGATGCGAGGATACTCGAGGTTCAACCAGTTTGCTGGGAACGGGCGTCCAGGGGTTCGAGATTCGCGCGTCACTTGCGTGCTATTCTTCTTTAGTTCTTGGTGGCAGCCCATACAATTGTAGATCGAGTAATCTCCCCAAGTCTTTGGGTCGGCCGCGCCCCGGTGTATTAACTCGATACCTAAATCATTTGCGACGAGACCTCCGATCATGCTCCGACGTGTTCTGTCGTAGCTACCACGGATGGCCAATTGGATCTCGTCCGTGTTTCCTGGAATGTCGAAATGAGCTCGGTTGTATTCCGCCGACTTTTCAAAAGTCGGCTTTTCCTGGAGGGTCTTCCAATGAGGAGGCATGGCGCTGAGAAAAACTTGGAGATCAAATGGAGGCAAGACGGGATGGCCAGCCGCATACATGTCGTGCGTCACGAATCGGCCCGCGTCGATGTCACCAAGATGGCAGCTTAAGCAGACCTTTGCTGCGGTCGATGGAGAGCTCAAGTCCCACATCCCAAGTTCCGACTTTTGCTCGGGAGTTTTTGTCCGCCAGCTCACTTGTTGATGGTGTTCACGTTTGGTGTACTCTGAACCAGGGCCATGGCAAGACTCGCATTGAACACCAAATTGGATTTCGATCTCGGGGGCGATTGTGTTGGAACGCTCCACGATGCTTTCTTTTGCATCCATGCCCACGTGACATGTAAGGCACTTTTGTTCAAATTTTCCGTCACCGAACTTCCAATTCAGTCTGGCGGTAATTTCCATCGACAGCTTGTTTGATATTCGCTCTTCTTTTTTTAGTTCGTCAGCTTTTAGGTCCTGTCGTACGAGTTGGTAGGCATAAGCGTGTTTATCTTGTTCCAGCCACTCTTTGGCTTCAACTAGGCGAACGAATCGCGTTACGCCGAGGAAGTTGTAGATTGGGCTTGGAGCGCTGTGGCACGCGGCGCACTCTTTCACGCCGATGCTAGTGGCTCCGGCGGAGGTGATGCTATGCGGGGTCTTTAGAGGCGGATCGGCAGCAAAGGTGGAGGCCGAGAATGAAAGGCACCAGCCCCAAATTACGAGCCAAGCGTGAAAGAACATGGAACAAAAAACGATGCTCGGGTGTCTACGCATTCGTTTACGGCAGGTGTTTCCAGACGTAGCGCTCATCTCAGGCCATCGTTTTTGAGAGCGGCGACCGCCTGTTGCAATGCTTCATTCCATTCATCCAATGTAGGGGGCGTCCTACCGTTTTGCTGTCTTGGAAAGTTTGGCATCATCAAGTCTTTTGGAAAGAGTAGTCCATCTCGGAGTGTATTCATGGCTCGTTCAAGTTTGCCAGCTGAACTCCTCGGTTGAATTGCCCAGGCGGAGGTGTAAGCGTCCGCCGCCGCTTCCCACGAGTTGCTTTGTTGGATGTCGTTGAGAAGCTGAATGCTCAAGGCCGTTTGCTTTTGGATTGACCAAGCTGGCAACGTTGGTTTGCCGTTTTTGTTCAAGGCATCGACCAATTGTAGTCTAAGCTGATGGGACTTTGCCGCAACTAATTTCGAATCAGGATTCGGCGATTGAAGCAGTTCCCGGAGACGAGAGAACGAGCCGGAGAGATCGGAATCGACGGAGTCGGAGCTCACAGAAAACGCAGCAATTCCTGATAGGTTCCAGTTTCGCACGGGGGCTCGGCCTTTGGTGACGAGGTCGCGATCGAGCTGGCTGATCGGTTTAAGGATTCCGCCCAGGGTAAAGTGGCAACTGTTGCATTGGTAATTGGATAGCTCTGGCCAGGCGGAAACAGGGAGCGATTTGCAAGCCCGAGATTCCAGCAATTCGAGTTCTGCATCGGCCATCGCAATCTTTCCTGCAAGCCAGAGTTGCGAGCGAAAGTTAGGTTGGCTCTCGTCTTTGTCACGCCAGTGCTTAGGGTAGGCTTCGTGATAAACGGCCATGTCAAAGTACAAAGCGGGGTGACCGGCGGCGATAATGTCGTGGTTCATATCCCGATCTTTGCCACCAACATGGCATGAAGCGCATATCTTCGCTCGTTGAAGCAGAGGGCCCGAATCGGTCAAACCAAGATGTGCGGTTGCGTATTTTGCGGATTCGGCGCCCTGGTAATGGCGGTCGTACCACGGTTGGGATGGACCGTGACAGGACTCACAACCGACCCCTTCGGTAATGCGAGGCGAGAGCTGTTCGGGAGTCGTGGTTCGGTCGGTGTTATGGCATGCCAAGCAGTTTTGAAAACCAGCTGCGTCGGCGATTTTGCCATCGCGGAGGATGCCGAGTTTTGAAAGGATCTTGACGGAAGTGTCCGACGAAATGGTTTTCCAGGATTGAGCGTGAGGGTCCCGTTCGAGCCAGAGAGGATATTCCGATCCACGCGCTGCATCGGCTGATGACACCCCAGCCTTGGGTCCACCGTGGCAGCTCGAGGTTGCGCAGGAGGCGGCGCCGCGAACACCCTGTGCCACATGATGGAGCGAGTCAACTCCCCAACGAGATAGCTTTGGAACGTCAGGCAAACTGACGGAAGAAGCTGTATCCTTGCTAGACGGCTGGCCTCTGGTTTGTTCAACTAAGGCGAGCAACAGCGAGAATGTAGCGGTGACGATCGTGAGATTGCGGCACAGTGCGTTGGGTTTGGTCATTTTGCTTACCTCGGATCCTGACCAAAGTTACTGTCGTCTGTCAAATCAAAAGCAGTTTAGTTCCAATCCGTGAGACGGCAAATTTACCGTGGAGTTTTCCTTCCGATCGTGTCACTAAACGTAACAGTCGCTAGAAACGGTTCCCGAATCTATCAAGCCACAGTCGAGGCGCCAGTGGATGTCGGGCGCAGGCAGGTCGGTGAGCCCCAGGAACCGATCCTGTATCAAAACGCCAATGGGCAATGGCGATTAATCATTGCGGAGCTTGAATTGCGGACCGTTCCTCGTTCGCTCGTTCGACTTGAGCCAACAGGGGATAACCAATGGCAAATTACTAATCTACACAAAAGTGCGACGATTGCCGTCCCGGGTTCAAAACTGCTGAATTTTGGGGAAAACGCTGTCGTCGAGGTTCCCTCGACCATCCAGATGCCAGACGGTTTGTCGCTGACATTTCAGCTCACGGAGTCGGGACAGCCCCAAGGAACAGTCCAGTGGCAACCGAGCGCAGAAGAGGGTTGGGCCGAGAGTATCAGCGCCCTCGGGGTTACGCCCTATAAGTTTCCGGTTCAAGATTCGGCTGCGAATCCATTCACCCTGACTCAGTTGTCGAAGCAGGGTGTTGGGACGGAAAAGACCAAGACCGAAATGGAAGTGGTGCTGAATTGGCTGGAACAAGTCGCAGCGGCCATGCAACTGCCAGTTTCGTCGGTTGATTTCTTTTCAGGTATCGCGCGAGCTGCGGCCACGATTATCGAAGTGGATCGAGCGGAAGTGATCTTATGGGACGGCAAGAAATGGGAGTTTGATTCGTCGCGTCAATTCGTCAGCCCACGCGTCTCCGTTAGTTCGCTTCGAGCCCCTTCTACGGCCATGTTGAAAAGGGTGCTCGAGACCAAGCAAATCGTCATCTATCCGACTCCCAACGAATCGAAAAGCGACTTTTCGTCCGACAGTGTTCGGTTACTGCACACAGCCGTGGCCTGCCCGATATTGGACATTGGCGAGGGGGGCAATGAAATCATCGGAGTTCTATATGCAGACCGAGAGTTGAGTATGGGTCGGCAATCCGGGGTCGTGATGGAAGCGGAACAAAAGCTGATAGCAATCCTCGCGACTGCGATTGCGTCGAGTATTGCTCGACGAAAAAGAGAGACGCTCGTGACCAAATACCAGCAGTTCTTTTCACCGAAAGTGACCGAAGCGATTAGCCGCAACCCTGCCCTCCTCGAGGGAGAGGACGTCAATGTTACTGTGTTGTTTTGCGATATTCGCGGGTTCAGCCTGACGACGGATTTGATCGGCCCCCAAGCCGCGATGAAATGGATTGGCGATACGCTTAGCGAACTATCGGCATTTGTTTTGAAATCGGACGGCGTACTCGTCGATTACGTTGGGGACGAGATGTTTGCGATGTGGGGTGCACCGGAGAGCGCCCCTGATGACGCTTTGCGGAGCGTTCTGGCCGCGCGTGAAATGATGGCCCTCCGCAAGGAACTCAGCCATCGATATATCGACTCCATTCCGGGCGGTGTGGATTTTGGAATCGGCATTTGCACCGGCCCGGCCCGCGTGGGAAACACGGGTTCAAAGCAAAAGTTCAAGTATGGGCCTATGGGCCGCACCGTAAACCTAGGTAGCCGCATCCAAGGGCTTACGAAACACTGGAAGGTATCGGCCCTCATGGATGCCGAAACCGCTAAATCCCTCCCTCCCAATCTGATGCAGCGAAGGCTCTGCAAAGCGAAAGTCGTCGGTTTAGACGGTGCATTGGATCTTTTCGAGCTCATGCCAGTCGATTCTCCGCAAAACGCGGAACTTGCTGCCGAATACACCAAGGCGCTCGAATTGTTTGAGTCGGGCACTCATTTTCGAGAAGCGGTACGCGCGTTTAGCGAACTGGTTCAACGCTTCCCAGCGGACGGTCCCTCCCTGGTGATGCTGGTTCGTTCGGTCAGCGAACTCGTTGAACCCGCCATACCCTTTTCACCCGTTTGGTGTGCAAAAAGCAAGTAGAGTTGGTCGTCCTGCGATGGGCTCGCGACTCTACCCCAGTCACTCAGTGTTTTCGGACGCTTGATTAGGTGAGGCTGGAATTGGCATTTACGCTGAAATGCTGATCGCTTCATTCGCTTCGATGACCTTGTGCTGTCGGAAGCAAGGGAAGCCTGCTCTGCACAGCTACTTTGCTGTTCCCGATTAAACCGGATGGAGAGCGGCGAACCTGTCGGAAAGTTGACATTGGGTATAGGAACGACTAGAGTCTACGAACTACAGAGAAACGTGTTTCGGAGCAATTTTGTTGACATAATAGGTGATTCGTGCTGTTGATCCGGAAACTAAAACTTCACCTCGGATCAATTCTATTGGCCATCCTTCTTGTCGTGGTCGGAGCGATTTGGCAAGCGTGGCATTCGCACTCGTTCGGTCGCAATGCCTCCGGTAGTTCCATTCCTGGACTGGTCACAGGGAGTTTGGCGGCCGCAATCATTCTTTTCGAGCTGCTGCTTTGGCCCAGAAAGAAATTTAGGCGATGGAAACTGTTCCCGACCAAGTATTGGATGGTCGCGCACATTTGGTTAGGCTTGGCTACTGGACCGCTCGCATTCATCCATTCTGGATACCGCTTCGGTGGACCGTTTAGTACGACATTAATGTGCCTATTGCTCTTTGTGCTCGTGAGCGGCATTTATGGTTGGATCATTCAGACGGTCTTGCCCAAGTGGATGCTAGGGAATCTTCCGTACGAAACCATCGCAAGCCAAAT
>JANMNR010000325.1:0-18714 GCA_031368325.1 Pirellula sp. | reverse complement strand
ATCGCATTGCGGGGGGACCTGAAAACGACCTACTGTACGGGGAAGAAGATGGGGATGAGATTCTCGGCAACGAAGGATCTGACACGATCGAAGGAAACGAAGGCCCCGATACTATCTACGGATTCAATCACTACACGACTTGGTCGTTGGTAATGGATGGGAGCGATCTACCTAACGTTCTGTCTGGTAACAAAGACGATGATGAGATTTACGGTGGTCCTGAGGCGGACATCCTTCGCGGGAACGCAGGTAACGATCGACTTTTTGGCCAAGCGGGTGTGGATTCCATCTTTGGCGATGACGGCAATGACCTTATCCAAGGTGGCGATGAAGTGGATACGATTGATGGTGGATTTGGCAATGACTTCATCACTGGGAATAATGATCGCGACTTGCTGTATGGCAATGATGGCCTCGACACGATCACGGGAGACGATGGAAATGACTTCATCGCAGGCAACAATCAACCTGACTTTCTCTACGGCGATACTGGCAACGATGAGATCTATGGCGGTTCGGGCAACGATACGATCCGCGGTGGCCATGACGACGATACGATCTACGGCGAAACGGGAGATGACCTCATTGTCGGCCATCAAGGAGTAGACACTCTGCACGGTGGCGACGGGGACGATCTGCTCTACGGCGGCACCCAAACGGATACGATTTACGGGGGTATAGGCAACGATCGTCTCTATGGCGAGCTCGGTGAAGACAGCCTCGTCGGTAACGAAGGAAATGACATCATCGAAGGGGGTGGAAGCAACGATACCATCTCCGGCGATGATGGAAATGATGTGCTCTATGGCGATGATGGCGAAGACACAATCAACGGTGGACTCGGTAACGATTCGCTATTCGCGGGAGACGGTATATCGAATCTGCTCAACGGAGATGAAGGAAACGATACGCTGATCGGATCCGATGACGGAGACGAAGATCCCAAGTTTGGTGACACAACCTTCTTCGGTGATCGTCTCAACGGAGGTGATGGCGACGATACGATCGATGGTCTTGGAGGAGCCGATGCCATTGATGGCGGTTCTGGCAATAACACAATTCGAGGTGGTCACCATACCGATTCCGTGATCAATGGAATCGATCAAACGTTGGTGAGCGTTCCGTTTGCGATGCCTGCCGGTCCGGATCGACGCGGCTTATGGTCCGAGCTCAGTCGCTCGGCAAGTCTTGGCGGTCTCACCAATGTAGGCGGAATGGAGGAGGCCATGTTCGTTGACGAGAGCGGTGTCTATGTGGCATGGGTGGATTGGCGAAATGGCAACTCCGAGATTTACGTCGCCTTCCATGCCAATGAAGTTGGGGAATGGCGACCACTGGTTGGATTCAACGGAAACTCATCGGCATCAGGAGGTGGCATCAGTAACGATGCGGCCCAATCGCGTCGACCGACTCTTTTCAAGACCGAGGCTAGCGACTCACTCATCGTGGCTTGGACTAGCATCCTGAGCGACGGCACCAGCAACATCGAGGTGGCTAGGGAAGACACCAATTGGACTCGCATCGCAAACCCAGGTCAAACTGGGCATGCAGACGAAGCTCGCATCGTACAATTTGCTAATTTGAGTGGGCTGTTGTTCTGGATCGATCGCAGTTCGGGACTTAGGCAAGTCAGTGTGAGTCAGTACATTCTAGCACTAGGTTGCTTTGACGGATTCGGACCGGCACGAGGGGTGGTTGGCTTGCCACAAGGCGAAGAGGTCAAGGACTATGACGTGGCAGCCGTCGAATTCCAAGCGGTCATCACCATGTCTTGGGGAAGTGCCAGCGATCAAGACGTCTTGGTTCTTGCGAATCGGTCCAGTTTGGTAGGGGACTCGCAATTGTGTCCAGCCGTTCCTAACGTCAGTGTCACCGAATACTCCTCGGATAACTGGCAAGAGATTTATCGTGAAACGGATGGCGACACTGAGAATCCCGCGATAGGAATTCAATACATTCGGCAAGAAGGAACTGTCAAAGGGGAATTCAAGCTCGAGTTTGATGTGGCTGTGGCATGGGAGTTTTCATCTCAACGCGAGAACCAAGTGGATGGAGTGGTCGTTCATGTCCCAATCCGAGGTGCTCCGACTACGCAACCCATGATTCCCGAGTACCGTTCGGACAATGGTCCACGCGTCAATGCGGAAACGATCTCCAACACGTCGGGTTATGCTGCCAAGCCGGACATTTCGATGACGTACTTCGATACGACGTTAGGCTGGATGGATGACGGCATCTTCCTCGGTGACAATCGTTCGAGCATTTATGTTTTGAGTCGAACGCGGGATACAAGTGCAGGCGACTACGTGGTGCGTGAACAAGAGCCACATGATGCTAGTGCTCGAGGGATCAGCGCAACGGGTGGCTCGCTTCAGGATTTGACATTGATGGCAGCCGAGGATGGTTTTTTCGGAGCGTATCCTTTCGCCCTTTGGACCGAAGCGGCTACACCATCCCCCATGAACGCGACCGGACAATCGCATTCAACACAGAACGTTTACATGCGTGTCACTTTGCCTGGCTTGCAAGCCGTGGACGATTTGGCAAGAGTTCGCAAGTTTGGTCGATTCAACGGAAACGTGCTTGCCAACGACATCAACATCAATGGCGAGTTTGAAGGGTTCATATCCAGATTCGATACCTATGAGCTCATCCCAGTTGAAGTATTCAGCGTTGAGTTCACGAGCCCGTTAGGTGCAAAGGTATCTGCGAATCTGGACGGTGGCGTCACCTACAACCCACGAGGAGCAACGGCCTTCAAGTCGTTGAAACGCGGTGAGACGTTAACGGAATCGTTTGTATACCGAGTGAACAATGGCATCCATGAAGCGGAAGGGTTGGTCGAGTTTGTAGTCTTTGGTGGGAACGCTTGGCGTAACGAGCGAAACCCCTTGGATGTCGATGACGACAACTTCGTCGGTCCGCTTGATGTGCTCAATTTGATCAACGATATTAATGCCAATGGAACCCGAGAGCTGAACGATATTGGTCCAGCGTTCAAGCAGTTTTTGGATGTCGACGATGATGGCACGATCTCCGCATTGGACGTGTTGACGGTGATCAACTGGATCAATTCACGCGGATCAGGGGAAGGGGAAGCCGAGGGTGAAGGGGAAGAAGGCAGTTTCCAAAGAAAGGCTGACGAAGCGAAATCGCAGGCTATATACGCAGCGATGGGCTACACCAATGATGTTTGGTCGGAACCGTTCGACCCAACGAAGTCGCAGCGACGCTTCGGCCGGCGAGGCTAAACAAGTGGAAATGCAATTTCGACCCTAGAACCCTCGTCGCAACCACTGAATCCTTACACCTTTAGCCTTAAGCCTTAAATAATCTCCCCCACTTCCGTTGGTCTTGTTAAACTGGTTGTTAGTGAATTCCTTCACCCTCATCGCAACCAGCCTAACTAGTCCAGCGGTCCAAATGAATGCACTTGAGACACGAGCGACTCTCTTGATCCGCTTGCGCGACGCCAGCGATCAAGATGCTTGGCGACTTTTTGCCTCGATTTACACGCCGCTCGTTTACCGATACGCACTGAAAAATGGGCTTCAAGATGCCGATGCTGCCGACGTAGCTCAGGAAACCATGTGCAACGTCGTCCGAGTCATTCGAGATTTTGAATACGATCCCAACCGAGGTTCCTTCCGCGGTTGGCTGTTAACTATGGTTAGGAACTCCTTGCGAAAGCGACATCGACAATCCAAACACCAGGCACTCGGATCAGGGGACACGCAAGTGCAAAGCATGTTGCAACAGAGTCCCGATCCAAGTTCGCATTCCGATGAAGCTTGGGATCGTGAATACGAACTGTGGCTCTTTCATAAAGCTGCCAAGTGGATTAAAGACGAATTTCAAAGCAAGACCTGGGGCGCGTTCTGGAAGACCACCGTAGACGGACAAGAAATCGCTGAGGTGGCTAGCGAGCTGGCCATGAGTCCCGGCGCGATCTACATTGCTCGTTCGCGAGTGCTGGCAAGAATCCGATCGGAAATCGAGAAGATAGAATCTTGGGAGCCAACGTAGTATGCAAAGCTATACAAGCGATCAGTTAAAGGCGCTCCTCTCCGGTCAAATATCCCCCGAACAAGAGTCGGCCATCGCCCGCGACATAGAAATCGATCCTAAGCTACGCAGCCGGCTAGAAATGCTATCCGGATCTGACATTTGGAAAATCGGCAGCGCCCCAGTACCGAACGACCCGGACTCTGCAAAACTGCAAAACGTCATCGAACGAGTCGTGTCCGAGTCTCGCATCGAACGTATCTCCGGCAGCCGCGGCATTGTCGACGATGATCGGTCAGACGTTACGGATAAGAACGAGCCGCTATTGATTCCTGGAATTCGTATCGTTCGCGAAATTGGTCGTGGTGGGATGGGGGTCGTGTACGAAGGGTGGGACGAACTCGTTGGCCGCAAAGTTGCCATCAAGCAACTGTTGGCGATTCGCTCGTCAGGAAACAACGCGAAGGAGCGGTTGCTGCAAGAAGCAAGAGCTGCTGGCTCTTTATTGCACCCGAATATCGTCAGCATCTACGGAGTTCACGTACAGGACGACATGCCCATTCTGATTCAGCAATTTGTGGAAGGGGAGACTCTGCAAAGCCGTATCGATTCGAAACCGGTTTTGAGTTGGCAAGAATGTATTGAATTGGCAAAGCAGATTGCATCTGGATTGGAAGCGGCTCATGCTGCCGGAATAGTGCATCGCGATTTGAAACCTGACAACATACTCATCGAGAAAGGTACGAACCTCGTTCGAATCGCAGACTTTGGAATTGCAAAGCATAGTAGTTCCTCGGGCTTAACCGTAAACGACAAAGTCGCTGGAACACCAGCTTACATGTCACCCGAGCAAACCGGCGGCGAAACGCTGGATGCACGATCAGATCTCTTCAGCTTAGGATCCGTGCTATTTGCAGCCGCGACTGGCACACCACCGTTTGGTTTAGACGATCCTTTCGTTGTAATGGATCGTATTCGAAATCAACAAGCAACAAGACTCAGAGCGATTCAACCCGCGTGCCCGGCTTGGCTAGACAAAGTTGTCAACCAACTCCTTCAAAAAGAACGTGTCAAACGGATATCAAGTGCGTCCGAATTGAGTTCAGTGTTGCAGCTTGGAGCCATCTCCAAAACTCCATATGCCGCAATGTCAAACGCAAAAGCCATGCTAGCCGTGGGATTCGGAATAGCAGCTATCTACGCAATTCTATTTCTATGGCCAAGGTACGAAATCGAAGGTCGATTTACAGATGGCCAAAATTCCGCTGAGCCAACTGCAGCGGATTCGTCAAAGGATAGCGTCGAGCTAAATAACGATTCATCCGTGAGCTTCGCTCCTTCGAAGCCGTTGTGGATTCGCCGAGACTTTTCGCAGTATGATTCGCTTTCGGATGCGATCAACGCTGCGATCGATGGCGATGTTATTGAAATCGGTGCCGATTTGGAATGCGATCCAATCACCATCCGTGGGAAGAAGATCACGTTACGAGGGGGGGCCAACCAACGCCCTGTGCTTCGATCTGCAAATCCAAAGAGCAACGGAGCGAATTCGGAGGCATATTTTTTGCGATCAGAATCTGATTTAACCTTGGACGGGATTGAAATCGAATGGATCGCATCAGCCCAAATGCCGCTATTCGACGAAAAACGAATCAATGCAGTCGTTGGCGCGGCGCCTGGGACCCGCCTGGTTCTCAATAACTGCAAAATCATCAGGAGCGAGGGTGGCGTTTGCTTGGCTACTGGAGGAAATCTTGAGATGCGTCGAACCTATGTTGAAGGAGCAAGCATTGCCTTGGCTTGGTTAGGACATCATTCGATTTCTTTGATGGAAGACAGCGTGCTTAATAGCCGGGTAGGAATCGCAGTAGTTTATCCTATTGCCAACGCCACCGTCTACTCGCGTTCCAATCTGAAGATTCGACATTGCACAGTGCGTGCCACAGATGCTGTCAGCGCGATGTTGTCTCGACGCCCCGACGAACCGGTTCAAATCGAATCTTATGATTCCATATTCGATTGTGAACACGCTGTTTCTATGGTTTCTCTTTCAACGACTGCGCGAGAGCAAATTGAATCTCTGCCCATTGCCGTTTTTCGATCCTCTTTAGCTTGGACGGACGAAAGATGCGTTTTCGAGAGCAAGTGCCAGTTTTTGATTGCTCGCAAGATCAAGAATTTGGAACGCCCAATTCGAACCAATGTCTCTAGCCTTGATCAATGGTTCTCGATCAGACAAGCAGAAGGTACGACTGACGAAACGCGATCAATCATTGCAAAAATGGTAAGAAGCCAGAGCGAAAATCAAATCCCTATTCAATCGACATACACTTTCGAACTGCAAAAAGAGAGTCAACCACCTACCTGGCTCGATCAGGTCGGCCCGGCCCTTTTGCGGCAACCCAAACGATGAATCTCGGAGAGATTATAGAAGGTAGCCGTGGGGTGAGCGAAGCGACACTCACGGAAACGAACCTCTCTCGGCGATCGATCCGGAAGGGATCGTAGATCGGAGCGGGCTGAACTCCCACGGCCGGGAGATATTCGATATCTTTCGTCGTAGATATCTATTGTACAGATGCCCCCTTAAAAATTCAGTAGGCGCGTGACGGTGCCCAGATCGAATTTCTTTTCGATTTAGATTTACCGAGACTTGTCGACCGTCAAGCTGCGGCCAGTTGCTCTGGAAGTGGCTTGCCCTTGTTCGGGAAGAGTTTGTCGAGAACCGATTCCTCGTTTGGCGTAAGCCCCGCCGCTTTCTTAAGCCGGGTGAAGCAACTTTCACCTAGAGTCGTTAACACTGTCATCTCCATGTTTGCGGGAGCTTTCGTCTACAGAGGGGCTTTGTACCTCGGGTACTCAAGAGACGTACCGTTAGTCGCAGGTGTCGGAGCAGCGCTCACTTCATTTCTTTTGTTCCCAGAAATCGCAATGGCTTTGTACACCGAAGAATTGGTAACTGGGTTCATCGTGGGAGATCTATATGGCGAGGTTCTTATGATCGCATCCTGGATTCTACAGCAATCTGGTCTGAGACTTTAACAGCCTAATTGGACAGCGCCATATTACACGAAAGGTCTTGATGTAAGTTCTTATCATTCTTGAGAAGAAAAAAGGTGTCAGGAACCGTTATTGTGTTTTCAGTAGGATTTCTTTGGAATTTGTCGATAACAAACGCGAAAAACCCAACATAAAATTGGTTCTCAACGTCGTTATCCAACCCCGTTGGGGTAACCGCGATGAATGGGCATCGGCTTACCCCAGGGTGCGCGGCGTTACCACGACCCTGGGCTATGGAATGTAACGCCGTTGGCGTATCGTGCGGTTGGTGTATCGGGGGGCGATTGGCGTATCGATGCCGTTGGTGTATTCGATGTTGTTCCATCCAGCACCATTGGCGAATGCGGTTATCGGTGATTCGTCGTCACGCAAATCACATGTAATTTGTATGTATGATTGGACCGAATGCGATATATGGATCGCCTTTGGCGAATCGATGCATCGGTCTTTACGCCAACGGCGTTGTCTTCCATAGCCCAGGGTCGCCGCGGTACACAGCGCACCCTGGGTCCACAACGCATCCCGCCATACAAACCCCAACGGGGGTTCTCAATCGCACCGTTTACACGAATCATCGGTTGCATACGGGGCGATGCCATCGCATTTCCCCATTACGGTACGTGCCGGCAATGGTTATGCGTGATTGTCCAACTCCGTTGGGGTATGCGCGGCAATGATGGAATGCGGTTCTTGGTTGAGAAAACCAGATGCAAGTAGATTTGTGCCAGAGATTGCGACATGATTGTGCGTGTGTAAGGGCCAGTCAATTAGGGAGAATCAGAGCTTGACATTAAACTACCAACTGCCACGGTCAGTTTCAAATTGTCGGATCGACAATTTGATTGTAAGAGCACCTAGCGGATTTCGGTTGTTTGAACGCTGCCGATGGGGCAAACATGGACTCCTCTGCTGCGTCCATGGAGACGATAACGCGGGAAGAGGCAGCAAAGATATTCAAAACCAGGACACCGGAACAACCGACAGTGAGACGAAAGAACAAGAAAGAGAACGGGGCCGAAAGTCAAAAGAGACGCTTGGTTAGCTCCGCTAAGTTTGAATCCTCGTCAAACGGGGCCTGTTCCTCTCGAGTACGGATTGCGTGCAAGTGACAAAGGATTTCTGAATATGAATCTAGACGAGTATTTCAGTCTTTTGGAGTTCACTGGTCGCCGAGAGCGATTGGGGAAACGCGCCGAATGGCACTGTCCCTCCAAAGGTCTCCAATACGACCAGATGGCCCAAGCGGCTTGCAGCGGACGACAAAACATTATCGAAGGCTCCGAAAGTTCGACGACGTCAAAAGATACCGAGTTGAACTAACCGATGTCGCGCGCCCAGTGCAGGCATGCAGTTTCGCCACTTTTGGCATGCCGTTACAGACCCCTGACGCATTGGATATCTTGCTCGACGGGGATTTTTCCGACTCTTATGGCACGCGTTCGATCAACTCAAGCTCTACAACAAATCCCGATGACATTAGCTTTGCTTCCGGGGGAATATCCTCCGATGACTTAGGCAAAACATTTTTTTCCGTTTCTCTCATGCACGCCGACTTTGTGCGGCCAAGCTCATCTTGTCCGGATGGGTCTTAAAACGCTATAACAGGGCCATGGAAACATCGCTCCTCCGTCAGTTGAAGTATGATTTTGCAGCCGATTCTCGGAACGGGGTGACCCAAAGGGGATTTTCTCAGCTGAAGCGAGAGCTTCGTTACGAAGCGAGACCATAAGAGAATGGAATCACTATGACAATATCGTCTCTTCAAAAGCCATCTGCGTTGCAATTGCTTTTGCGCAGGGTGCGTAAACTCGTGGCCCCACCGCTCTCCGAGGCTAAACTCCAATCCATGGAGCCAAAAGAAATCTTCAACACAATTTTTCGAGAGAACGCATGGAAAGGTAGGGAGTCGGTTTCAGGCAAAGGATCCGATCGAGATCAAACACAATGCCTTGAGGCGGAGCTACCAAAACTGTTTTCCAAGTATGGGGTTCGCTCTGTGCTAGATGTTCCGTGTGGAGATTTCCACTGGATGCAGAAAGTGGACCTCCGCGGTGTGCGTTACGTTGGGGGCGATATCGTTCCCGATCTGATTGCGAAGAATGAAAGCGAGTACGCTTGCGAGCATATTCGTTTTGCGTGTGTCGATCTGTTATCGGATACTCTTCCCGACGTCGATCTGATCATGTGTCGTGACTGCCTGGTTCATTTCTCGTTCGCACACATTCACCAAGCGTTAAAAAACATTGCCGATAGTCCGGCCAGGTTTCTGCTGACAACATCATTTATCGATAGGACGACCAACGACGATATTCTGACGGGTCGATGGCGACCTCTGAATTTGGAATTGACGCCCTTTGATTTACCCAAGCCGCTTGATTTTTTCCTTGAGCGATGCACTCAGGATGAAGGTAAGTATTCAGACAAGGCAATGTGTTTGTGGAGCATCGCGGATTTGCGGGGTATGACAGGTCCTCGCATGTAGCTTGCCAGCGCGTTGCGGGTTAATCGAGTCGCAGTCATCGCCCCTTCGCTAGGTGCTAGGCACGTATTGTACGAATGGCAAGCCGATTTGTGCGGCCAAGCTCATCTTGTCCGAATGGGTCTGAAAACGCTATAACGGCGCAATGGAAACATCGCTCCACCGTCAGTTGAAGTATCATTTTGCAGCCGATTCGAACTCTGTCGAAGTAACGGTCGACGGTTTTCGTATCGATGCGATCGATTCCAACGGGTTTTTGGTCGAAATACAGCATGCCGGACTCGGCTCCATTCGAGACAAAGCGAAGAGGCTTTTGGCAAGTGGACACCGACTCAGGATCATCAAGCCGCTCATTTGTTGCAAGTGGATTGAGACGTTTGACCGCGAGGGAGGCGAGTTGCTTCGGCGTCGTAAGAGTCCCAAGAAACTGTTCACTATCGACATATTTCGGGAGTTGATCCACTTTACGCAGGTGTTTCCAAGCCCAAAGTTGACTCTCGAGGTCCTCTCCGTCGAGTGCATTGAACAGCGTTTGGATCGAGTGAATAAACGCCACCGTCGGAAGCAGTACAAGACGTTGGATCAGCATTTGGCCAAGGTCGGTGAAGCGAATGTGCTGAAGGGAATCCCCGATCTTTGGCGGCTGCTTGGCAATCCAAAACTTCCAACTACCTTCGACACGAAGGAGCTTGCAGAGCATCTTCAGCAGCCCCGTTGGTTTGCGCAGCAGATTGCTTACACGCTGAATCGTTGCGGCGCAACGCAAATCGAGGGAAAACGAGGCAACGCGATTGTGTATCGTCGCAAATCGAGAACGAAAACTACGTCAGTTGCTAGAAAGGCCGCATAAGTGAGTCCCAATCACCTCCATCGATTGCCAATTCGTGTTCAATACTTTGAAACTGATGGTCAAGGGCGCGTGCACAATTCTCAGTACCTCAACTACTTCGAACGGGGGCGCGTTGAGATGCTTCGATCCATCGGGATTTCCTATCGCGAGTTGGAGCAAACGGGGTTGATGTTGGTCGTTCGAAGCATGCATGTAGAT
Source organism: Pirellula sp. (assembly GCA_031368325.1). Taxonomy (GTDB): domain Bacteria; phylum Planctomycetota; class Planctomycetia; order Pirellulales; family Pirellulaceae; genus JBKCUI01. The sequence goes on along the minus strand of JANMNR010000325.1, from coordinate 8,122 downwards.
TTTCGTGTGCCTGCTCAATTCGATGACGAATTGGAACTCGTTACATCCCTTCGTCACAGCCATGGCGCTCGAGTAGAACATAGCTACGAACTTGTCCGACTAGGAGATCTGGATTCTCCACCGACGACTATGGTAACAGGGCACAGCGTGATTGCTTGCGTCGATCGCGAGGGAAAGGTTCGTCGGCTTCCGAAGGAGCTGCAGCTTTTGAAGTCTGTTTAGCATGATTCGGTGTTAAATGCGAGAGACTGTTTTAAGATCAAGAGAGTACAAACGGATAATAGTTTCGTTGGGAAAGCTATTGGGAGTACAGTCGGCTCAAGATTATGTTGTTGGCTCAACCAGGTAAGCCTGGCGACAGTGTGATTCGCGGCGAACTACTTGAGCTGAAACACTCGGACTTCATTATTGGATGGAGCGGCAAATTGTTTGCCGTCTCGAGAGATAGCTAACGAGTGAACATACACCATACTTCCGACCGTTTGAGACGACTCCAACCTCGAGCTGCTAACGTCCCATGCGTTCACCAGGCCCGATCCTCCGCAAAGTAATTTCTCGCCGTTAGGAGTAAATTGCATGGACCATTGGATTTCTTTGTGCATTAGTCTGGGTAGTTCCTTGCCGGTCTTTAGATTCCAAAGGCGAATATCGTACGTGTCACCCGCCGCAACGTACTCGCCGTTGGGCGAGAACGCCGCTGCCTGACCGCTAGCCCATGTGTTGGTTAGTCTCCGCTCATTAACGACTTTTTTCTTTCCGAGGTCGTATTCAATTAGCTTTGATCCATCGGTCAAATAGGCATGTCTACCTTTCGAACCCAAATGGATAGCCTTAATTGGACCGTCGAATCCCGAGATGTTCGACAGAATGTTTCCGGACTCTATTTCCCAATAGAAAGCCTTTTTTGCTTGATCGCCTGATAAGGCATTTTTTCCATCTTCCGATATTGCTAAAGACTGAATTTCCCTTGAGTGCCCCGAGAACTCCGCAATTTGTTTTAAAGATCCGTTCTTTGCAACTGAGAAGACCAAAATTTCGCCGCTCTGCCCGCCTACAACAAGCTTCTTTCCGTCGGGAGTGAACATGCATATTTGTGCCGAGCCGAGTGCGGCTAATTTATCTTTTGAGCTTGCTTGCGATTTGCCTGGGACATCGAGCATGACCACCATTTGGTCAGGCTTTCCCGCTGCCAAAAACTTTCCATCGGGCGAGAAATCCAAACCCTTTACTCCCCACGTAAGGTCTGAAAACTTGGCGACCTCTGTGTATTTGTTTTCACTCTGAGCTACTTGGTTGCTCCTGTTTTGGTTGCTCCTTGGTCTCGGAGCGGGCGACGTTTTCTCTGCCTTCTTCGGCAATGGCGACGATGGATTCAATTCACCAGGATTCGGAAAAGGTGCTTCGCTTCTTTTGACAATCGATGCCATCTGCTCTTCGGCGATTTTTGGAAAACGGTTCACCAGCCAATCGAAAGCCCCTATGTCCATTTCGATTTGCCCCTTCAGGCCTTCCGGTGTTTTTCTAAGTTCGCACTTGAGCCTATCGTTCAACTTTTCGTCGGGATCGGTGATGCTCGTTGCAGACGATTCAGCGGTCCCACCAAATCCATAAAGAATCTGGGAGACACGAAACTCTGAGAAGTAGATAGCATCGTTGTTGTTTTTGCCAAAAGTTCCTTTTTGCGTGTTGTCTAGTGCTCTTGTCAGCTCAGTAACAGGCGATGCGCCAGTAGCAATCATCAGAACTTCTTTGGATACGCCTACTCCGATTCGCAATTCATCAAACAAAATGTTGCCCTTGGCAATCCTCTCGTTACCGGCGAAACCCTTAGTCTTCAAAACAATGAGGTGCATCGTCACTCCTTTGTGCTTCGCGACATCCATGTCGACCTTTCCTAATTCTGGTTTTAATCGCAAGGCCTTTTGTAGCTCCCTTAGAATCGTTTCTACTTTTTTGGGCTCTACCATTCGAATCATCGTGATGGACTCCGACTGCTTTTCGCCCGCAAGGAAAAGCGCATCCAGATTTCCTGACTCAAATGTCCTTAAGTACATCGCTTTTGCCTCATCGAAAATCACTTTCTTGGAAGCCGCTGAAAGTCCTAGCGCGTCTCCCACGCTGACAAAATCCAATTCGATTTGTTCGGCTTGCTCTTTAAAGCGATTGATCGCAAAGTTGGCAACGAACGTAGGCAAACGAATCTTCCAACTGGATCGCATTGATTCTTGTTCGACTCCAAACTTATTAAAAAGCGATGGTAATTCGGTCATGTGACTGAACTCACGCGACGCCTTCGAATCTGGATCAAACTGGGTGATTAATTCCATCGACATTTTTTTGTCGGGATTTGTTAGTTCCAAGCCTACAGTAAAGCTGTTCATGTCCGTGAGCCAATTTTGCAGACGCTCTTCTAACTCTTTTTCGAATAACAATTCCGACGCGGTTTTGATAGCGGGCTCCCCCTGAATTGGATTTCCATATCCCAACGGTTGCTTAGCTTCCTTGACGACCCGATCACGAATTACCAGCGGGATTTGCATAGGGCTAATCGACAAAAAAAGATCGAAGCGTTCTTGAAATGGTAATAGTAGCCGGTCCAAGTGCACCGGGAGCTTGGTGAAATCAACGGCTTGTTTTGCAACGACCACGAGCCAACCGTTTTTTTCAATAGCGGAAAAAGAAAACAACGATGCTTGAAACGTCCAGATACCAGCCTTTTCGTCAAGCTGCTCAATCATTCCAACGTCCCTGAGATGCGTCAAAAGCTTCTCGCCATTCTTGATCGGCAGCATCAAAACAGGATCAAACGTTGGACTACCGAACGGATTATCCGTAAGACCCCAAAAACCAAAAAAACCGATGGGCCGAGTACGGTCAAACAATTCCGGAACAAGTGTAAGATACTGCTGAAGGCCCGGCTCCCATCCTGCTACCTTGGCAATTGCTTCCATATTTTTGGACAACTTATCCAGTGGTGATAGGCCGCTACTAAGAAACGGCGAGACTTCTTCCGAACGCGGGGCTGGGATGGCTTGCCCCCGACAAAACTGCCCCTGCACTAGGATGGCCAAAGCAATGGCTACATAGAATGGACGAACGGATCTACAGTTCTTAATTGGCATGACGGCCAAACCTCAAGTTCATTGAACAACCATCTAGAAACCAATCTCAACCTTTTCGATTGGCATCTTAATATTTTCCCCATATGCTTCTGGTAAGCTTCGAACGATTCTAGTGCAGTCCTGCTGGCAATTCAGCTTACAAAGTATCTGCTCGCTTCTCATTCGACCGAGGCCCTAGGTTGCCGTATCTATGGTAGTCAAACGAAATGCTTTGCTCCATCACGTACCATAGCAACTCGATGCGCCCGAGTACCGATACCGGCTCATCTGCGATGAATACTTGGTGTCGATTTGCTATTCGGCGAATCGACTCTTCTACTCGGTCAGCAGCAGCGTATCGCAAACGAGCGACCTGCCCGTTTTCAATCGACTGTATCAATTCCGTTTCGGTCTCCTCTAAAAACTCGATACGGCCCGCCCACTCGTACGTTAACTTCTCAAGCGCAGCGATGGTCGCTTCGTGGACGGATGGCGCGTGGCTAATCGTCGCGCGGCAGTTGGCTGCGATGGCCGCGGAACAACGAGCGGCAATGTCAAACGGCTTGTCGTCGGCATGAAGTCGAATTCGAAGTGGAGAGGCTGGCAGATAACGTCGATGGTTGTCCTGTCCGACCAATTGGAAATGATCATGTTCCAACAAGATCTCTTCTCTCGCAAAGCGATCGTACGACAAGATTGCAGATCGGAGTTGCGAAATTTGCGAAGCGGACGAACCGGACAAATCCAATAGCAACCTGCTCGATCGATCTAGTCGTTCCCAAAAACTGAGCAGAACACCCAATTTTGGTTTCTGTCCGGAATCCGGCGCCATTGCCTCGGCGTCCGAACTTTCGAAAGTCATAAGAGTTGAAACGTAGTTAGGCCCCCCGGCTTTGGCACCCGGGCCAAATGCGCTTTTACCCATACCACCGAACGGCTGACGCAGAACGACAGCTCCGGTCGTTGGGCGATTGATATAAAGATTGCCCGCACGGATCGAATCTCGCCAGATTCTCTGCTCGCGGTCGTCAAGCGATTCGAGTCCGCTGGTAAGTCCAAAGCCTGTCGCATTGACCATCTGGATTGCTTCACCGAGTCGACGGAATTTCATGACCCCTAGAACCGGTCCGAACAGCTCGTTCATGTGCGTGAAGTTTCCGGCTGTAGTATTCCACTTGACGCCAGGTGAATAGGAACAGGGGTTGTCGCCAAGCTGAGTCGGCATGACTGCCCAGCTCTCCCCTTTCTCGAGCTCTTTCAATCCACGAAGCAAATCGCCCGAAGGTGGCCGAATGAGCGGTCCCATTTTGGTGGTCACTTCCCATGCCGATCCTACCTTGAGGCTCGATACGGCGTCGACGAACTGCTCGCGGAACTCCGATGACTCGAACACTTCCTCCTCGAGTAACAGCAACGAGGTCGCGCTACATTTTTGCCCGGCATGCGAAAACGCGCTATGCAGTACATCCTTGATAACCAAGTCGCGATCGCTGAGCCCGCTAACAATCGTCGCGTTTTTGCCTCCTGTTTCAGCAAACAATTTCAAGGCTGGAGATTGATCCAAGATCGTCAGTGCGGTTTCGGTACCGCCGGTCAAAATAACGCGAGAAATCTCGGGCCGTTTGAGCATGTGCCGGCCAGCCATCGAGCCGCTACAAGGGACAAACTGCAACGCTTCTCGAGGTACCCCAGCTCGCCAGAAGCATTGGCACATCAAATAAGCGGGCAGTGCCGTGTCCGATGCGGGCTTCAAAATGGTTGTGTTACCCGCTGCCAAGGCAGCAGCGATTCCGCCACATGGGATAGCGATTGGAAAGTTCCATGGGCTGATCACCACAACGACCCCAGCCGGCTTGGCTTTGAACTTCGGCTCTCGCTGTATTTCTAAAGCGCACTGCGCATAGAACTCGACGAAGTCGATCGCTTCGCTAATCTCAGGATCGCTTTCGAGAATGGTCTTACCTGCGTCGGCGATGGCTGCGCCAATCAAATCGCCTCGTGCTGCTCGGAGTTCCTGTGCAACGTTTCGAAGGATGCGATAACGCGCGCTCGGTTCAAGAGCTCCCCAACCAGAGACATCCTTGCTGGCACAGTCCACGGCAGCGCGTATCTGCGACTCATCCGCTTGATTGTATTTTGCTGCAATCGTCCCTGGACGCGACGGATCCAATGACTCATAAGCTTGGCCGAGCCCGGTTTGTTCCTGGCCACCGATGGAAAGAGGAATCTGGGTAGCACGCGAGTCGCAAAGCGGTTTCCATCGCTCGATGATTTCATGAGCCCAAGTTCCGTTTGCAACCAACGAAAAATCGGTGTCCGGTTCGTTGACCAGTGACTGCCAGTTCGCGGGCTTGATGGGCATGACCGGAGGAACACGTCGATCTTGTTGTCGCCGAGGTTGAACCGACACGGTTTCGATTCGTTCTACAGATTCAAGGAATCCGTTCTCGAGCCTCTGCCAGGTCGAGCCGCCAGCGGAAATTTTGAATGCATGACGCAGGAAGTTGTCTGGGCCGGTGTTCTCGTCCATGCGACGGACGAGGTAACCGATTGCATTGATAAACTCTTCCCGTTGGCAAGCGGGCGCATAGAGTAGCACGCTTCTACTAAGTTCGAACATGGCACGACGTTGATGATTGGCCATTCCCTCGAGCATCTCAAATTGAACATGTTCGACACTGCCCTGCGAGGCAGCCAACATCATTCCATAGGCGAGATCGAAGAGATTGTGGGACGCGATTCCCAGTCGGACTGCGTCGCTATGCTCGCGTCGGAGGCCATATCGCACCATCCGTTTGTAGTTCGCATCCGTATCGATTTTGGAACGGTAGGGGGCTTGAGGCCAACCGCGGATGGACGCTTCGACCCGTTCCATTTCCATGTTCGCACCTTTGACGATACGAATGGTGATCGGTGAGTGACCTTTTTTGATTCGATCCACGGCCCATTGCGTGATGGTTTCCTGGACCAACGAAGAGTCCGGAATATAAGCTTGGAGAGCGATACCGCCACGCACATTCTCCATCCCCTTGCGAGACAGAGTGTGCATAAAAATTTCCGAGGTTAAGTGCAAGTCCTTGTACTCCTCCATATCGAGGTAGACAAACTTCGGGATGCGCTGGCCATCGGATTTTAGAAACGTTTCTTTTGCCGCTGCGCGGTAAAGCAGCTCAAGCCGGTCGGATACGGTTCGAACCGAGTGTTTGCGTGCTAACGGCGAGATTTGAGAGTAGAGTGTCGAAATCTTGATCGAGACGCATTCGATTTCGGGCAGTTGCAATGCGGCCAGATAGCGATCGAGCCGACGGCTGGATTCGCGTTCTCCCAGTATCGCTTCGCCCAGGAAATTTACGTTCATACGTAAACCTTCTTGTGTGCGCTCACGCAGGTGGCCGCAAAGCTTGTCGTGCTCGGCAGGGAGGATTACGTTGGCCGTCTCCTTGCGCATCTTTTCTTTGACCATAGGCACGGCTACACCGGGCAAGTATTCGCCGAACGATTGAAAGCCTTTTAGAAGAGCTTGGTCAAAGACGCTAAAAAACCGCGGAACACCTTGGACGTCGAGAATATGTACCATCTGATCAACAACCCTGCCCGGCAGCATGCTTCGAAAGCTCTGGTCGGTGATCTGAGTCAACGTCGACTTGTCCTCGGGATGTTGAAGCATCCGGTCCAATTCGGCTTGTTGTCGGCGTTCTTGTGGGGTTTGCAGCTGGCTAGCGCGTTGCTGCAGGATGGTCGCGAGCCCCAAGGCGGCTTGCAAAATTCGTTTATCATCCAGCGCGGGGGTTTGACCAGCGGCTATTCCCTGCCGTTCGAGCAACGATCGCACATTGTTCAGTGAGAGGGGACCTGTTTCAGCAGAACTCGGCGCAGAATTTGGCATGTTTAAGACAATGGGATGAGTGAATTGGCTATTCGAGGATGCACTCGAATGGAATTTTGTCGGAGGCATCTTTGGCTGGAAAGGATTTTAAGATTCTACCGTCTTCAACCAAAAACGCCCCTCCCAATTGAAAACCATCGCCAACAAACGATCCAAATCCGTGCCCTCTCAGAATTGCAGACTGGAACCCTCGCCACAACACGCTTAAGCTGAAGAGCTGCGACAGTTGGCCTCGCTTGAGTTGGTATGCGTGAAACAATTCAGCATTGGGGTTCGAGATGTGGAGTGTTCCGACCAAGTCTGCCCGCGCTAGCATACGTTCGCCGTCGTCGGCGGTTCCCAAGTGAACCACAATCGGAATGATTCCTTGTTCATTTAGACCTGGTAGTTTCCCTTTGAGTTCGACGAGCGTTTCACGGCAAAAAGTACAGCCGGCATGGCGAACAAACACCAGCAGCAGTTTGCGTCGCAATCCCAAGTCCCATAGATTCGATCCATTGGACACCATCGTGTTGCGACTGACCTGTTCGACGGTTTGCTTTATTACTTTGCTTGACTTTAAGGTGTCCATTGTTGTAGGGCGGGTGCCCCCCTGGGGAATGAAACAGTTTCCGGACGCACCAAGACATGTGCTAATCGCTTCAATCAATACATGCCGATCGCGTCATAACCGGCAATCATTCCATTTTTAGGACGTCAGCAACTGATTTGACGAAAATTCTCTTCCATTTTTGCATTTTTGCTAAACTTCCGATGCTGCGAAATTTGACTGCCAAGCAATATGGCGTACGTTTGAGCGTAGGCTCATTGACGGCAGAACAACGCTGGCTTCGAAGGCATTGGAACGCTGGATGGGCTTGAGTTATCGCGTCTCTCATTCAATAGTGCAATCATGACACAAGCATTCTTTCCTATCGAAGCAATCAGCGGCCTTTGGGAAATCGTTTGTTTCGCATGCACTTTCTTCGCCGTTGCAAGAATGTCGTACCTGAATTCAAACTAAAATTTCTTCCTACATTAAATGCGGGTAGCGAAGCTGTATTTTGTGACCACTGCCCTGCAGATAAAGCAAAATTTTCTACGTTAATAAAACCATTAGCACCGGTTGTAATACTACTTGCCGTATTTGCAGCTG
>JANMNR010000322.1:0-17397 GCA_031368325.1 Pirellula sp. | reverse complement strand
GCCATCCAAGTCGTCAGCGCTGCGAGGCAAATCATCATCGAAATCCAACAGGCCGTCGAACAAGGTTATAGCTCCTAAACCACGAAAATAATGGAGGATCGGAGTGCTCGTGTGTAAGCAAAGTTCCGGTCTTGAAAACGCGTCTTTTGCAGGAAGGTTCCGCACAACAAAATGTTGGCCCGCCAACTGACAACTTCTGCGTTTACATATCCTAATACCTTGCTATTGCGAGGCAGAGGAAGTGTAGCACCTAACTACTTACAGACTCGACTCCGAACATAATTGGTAAATTTTTACGAATAAGGAAAGCCTACCGTGGCTCACGACCTTGGATCGTTTGCATTTTTTGCAACACCACAATACCGACAGGAGCGGTAGGGGAACTCCAGTGTATTTAAACGAATCGTTTAAAATACACGTGGTCCACGTATTTGCGGAAATATTTGCTGCCTTTGGAACACGACCGAATCGAACCATCCCTGACGCACCTGCTCATTCGCCCGCCTCGTTTTTTGCTCGCAATCAAATCGCTGTTCGTCGGTCGTGTTCTTTGTATTTTGGCCAACCGCAGCATGAACTCAAGGTTGGTGGGTTTACTTGACGCGAGTGAATCAGTCGACGATGCTTGGCTTTTCACTTAACCTGGTGGAGAAGTGCGAGGGAAAACAAATAGGAGCAAACCGAAAGCAACGCGTTTTACGTTTTGCTTCCGTCCACAAAACAACTTTTTTATGGCCGCTTTGGATGCTCTAGCATTCTATCCGCCAAAGCCTCCAGGTCTAGTCGCTTGAATGATAGAATCTACTAATGCACAATGTGCGAAGCCAGAATGAGCCTTTTCGCACCGTTTGCGTAGACGACATTCGCACTGCTCCCTTTCTCCATCCACCAAAGCTATTCCATGTCCCAGTTTCTTTTGCCGTGTGCTTGCGGGGAAAAAATCCCCGTCAATCGTAGCCAAGCGGGCATGACTTTACCTTGTCCGCAGTGCGGCAAAACGATTGAAATCCCCACGATCCGAAAACTAGCTGAATTCGCGTCTGTCGCGTCCGAAAAAAAAGAAACGAAACGGGTTGGAATCGCAAAATGGCTCGGTCCGATTGCCGCAATCGCATTTGTGGTGGGATTAATCGGACTTGCTTACGGTGGTTACCTCTACTACGAACGCTACACCTACCTCTCGTTCATCTCTCAGATCGGCGGTGACCTGAAACTGACCGAAGAGGATTTTATTGTGGAAGTCAGGAAGTCTGCAATTCAGAGCGCCCCCGCGGACACTTGGGATTATTGGAACACGATGCTTTATGACGGCCTGAAGGACGCAAGTCCCCCCGATCTCTTTCGCGCGAAACGTCATCTTGAAGCCCGCTGGCCAACCATGACCTATTCCTTTTTTGTAGGCCTCGCTGGACTCGGCATTTTCGGTGCGGGTTGTTTTTTTCTCCATCGCTCTCGCAAAAACGTTTAGCGACGCAACTCAGAATTTACTTCCCAGACACCCAGCCCAAGTCATCGGAATCCTCATCGGATTTCCGCGAAATGGTAAATATTGCTGGCATCGAATGTTCGCTGACAGCCCTTGCACCGCTTTCAATTTGCGCGAAAACGGTAACAAGCTTGATGTCCCTATTCCCAACCGGAAAGTGAACGCTGCCATTTCTTGCCACAAATGCCTCAAGTGGTACCGAGAAGACTTGTCCAGCCGCTACCCCCTTTGGCATCTCGCAATAAAACTGCTCATTCAACCCCACCAAGAGGTTCTTCCAATCCGTTACGGTAGGATTCTTTACCGAAATGCAAGGCACTAAGCGGCGATCCGGCGAATCCTCGCCGATCCAGATCGAATCCAACTTTACCAGCGCGGGCAAAGTCGGTTCTGGAATTCGCGGCGTAAAGAATGACAACAACAAACCGCAACCAACAGGAACCGCGATAGGTAGAACCATCAGAAAAGTCAATTGCGTTGCGTTGAGAGTTCGTTTTGGCTGCATAATTGATCGCGAAAAGGATCTGTCTTTTGATTCTGTGAGTGGAATGTTCTACTATCTGCGGATTCAAAGAAACTTCAAGTGGATCCGAATCAATGAAAAGGAATGATTTGCGTGCAAAGTATTGGCCCCAGCTTTGATCAACTACTGCGTGATCTCGAATCGCTCGAGGAGAAACTCAACGTTTCGTCTCCCGCCCGCGCGTTTGCATCCGCCAATTCAAAGTCGTTCCTTTCGTTGCTCCAATTTGCCACATTGCTTCCGGCCAACTCTCGGCGTGAATCTCATTCGTTAGAACCCACCTGGCAAATCAGCAAAGCCCCTGACGAATCTCAAATCGACCTACCATCGGAAATCCAGAAACTCATTGAACGATGCAAACGGCTCTGCCAAGCCCCAGCAGCTCCCATCGTCGCAGTTCTTGGCCTATTGAATGCGGGTAAATCCTCGCTCGTTTCAACTTACCTCTCTGATGAGAACCGGCAGCGCATTCTAGTCGGAGCCGGAAACGCACAAGGAACGCACCGATTTGTCCTATGGCTACCCGAATCCTGGCGAAACGAACCAACACTTTGGCTCTCCATCCAAGAGCGATTGAAAACGGTTTTTGGTTGCGATAGCGAACCGTTGTCATCCAATTCCGACCAAGCCATTGCGCAATACAACGACACGACCCCTAGACAATGGATTGACGCTGCAGGCATCGAACGGCTCCGCGAAACAATTGAAATCCCATTGGTAGCAACCGATCCGCAGTTGGACCGATGGGGATTAGCACTCATGGACTGCCCCGACGTCCAAACCGGCTTTCTGCCGAATCGATTGTTCTCAACAAACGTTAACACACTTTTCCACGAGCAATCGCAGTCGATTGCAGATGCCCGGCTCGATGTCTTAGCGAATGCTGCACCTCTTTGCTCTGCCTTCGTTGTCGTGCTTCCGGCAAATGCGATGCACGAGCAAACCGTGAGCCGCCTATTGCGAGTTCTTGCGGATCGCATGCCCAGAGTCCAGCAAATTTTGGCAGTCAATCGTGTCCCACGACGATATGAAACCTCTGAGATCCATACCGAACTAAAAACACTCTACGGCTCACACGCGATCAGTCGACACTATATGGCATATGGTTTTGATGGCCCACAACAACGCGATCGCCTCCCGCCGGCTCCAGATGGATGTCGCGAATCCGATGACTCCCCGCTACCATTGTTTTTCCGCATCGACAAGCACCCAATCACGCAACCTCCTCTTCCGATCCCAAACGATGACTGGCTCCTGAACATCGGATCGCAATTAGATAAACGGGGTCTGTTTGAAGATGTCTTGAGCTCCACAACTTCGAAGCTGGCCCTGCACGTACGGCGCTCGATCGATAACTCGCGTGCCATCATTCGCGAATTATCGGCTGTGACCGCCTCACTTCAATCTTCCGTCGCGAACGCTTGCTTAGACTTTTCAACGGATCGCTCGGCCACCAGCTCGACAATCATTCAACTCCAGGTTTCTAGACAAATCATCCAACAAGTCTCCGCATCGCTTGAACGAACGGCTCCATGGTGGGCTATGCCCGGTCGATGGACCGCGCGATTGGCCGAAACGAGCAAAGCCAGTCTCGCAACGGCGACAACCTGGCTTCAAATCCCAAGATGGTTCAGCGGCAAAACAGAAGCGGTCGGCCGGTGGATCCGATCGAGATGGTCGTCGGGAGAGTCAGGCAAAATAGTAACGGCCGACGCGTTGCTGTACCATCTTCAACAGCACGATACTCGCGGGGATTTGGGGCTAGACAACGATGTGCACGACAGTCTCAATCGACAAAAGGTATTGGCGGCTTGCCAACGGGCCATCGATCGATTCCAGAAAGAGAGCCTTATCCAACTCGACGACCAACAACTGGACCAATTCACCGCAGACATGTGGTCCAAAATGCCGATCTCCAAACGACTGATCACCGGCTTTGCTCCCGCCGGCATTTTATTCGCGCCACTTCTGGCAGTCGTCATGGTCCCACTCGACTTTGGTGGCTCGGCCGTCTTGCTCTTTGCCTCCATGAAAGAGCTCCTACTTGCCGGCGCCGCTGGCGTTGGGTTGGTGATGGCTGGTGCTGACTCCATGCCGCAAATCGCCGAATCCGAAGCCGCTTGGCAACAGCTAGGTGATCTCTATGCTGTCCTGTGTGACGAGCTGGGACTGCAACGCCCCAAGGAAAGTCAAATGCCAACCGTCTTTCACGGATCGCAATCAAGATGCATGTCGGTAAGTCGCATTCCCGTCGGCAATGCTCTACAAAGTTTGCCTGATTCGCCGTTGAGCACGCCCATCATTTCAGCTGTCTATGATCTCAATCCGACAGCTATTGCGGAAATCGAACTTAGCTTGAGTAAACTTGTTGCAAACGCCTAGCTCGTAAAACCAGCGGAGGTTGGTCCCGTTTACTTTCGATAAAGCTCAATTTCGTATGGCCCAAGAAACATCAGCATTAGCGCTCCTTCCCCCGCATAATGCTTAAAGACTTCTTGCAAGAAATGATGTTCACCCGGCCAAGGATAAGCAAAGACCAACGCGTAATCGTCAAATTGGAGATCGTGCTGCTCGTATGCATTCTCGACCTGATGAAACAGCGAGGCATGGTTGGATTGCGAGCCCGCTAGCCGTTCGCTTCCTCGTGGCAAGAAATTTCCGTGCAGGATCTCACCCTTTAAGCGATTGCGGACTAGAAACCGTTTCGCTTGTTCAACCAAGAATGACTCCGCTTCGATCCCAATCGCTTCCCAACCGAGTTGCGACGCTAGCCCCGTCACAATGCCGAAGCCACATCCCCATTCGCAGAACGTATTTCCCTTGGCCAACTTGCTTTTAGTGAGCTTGGCCAAGGCACGCCACACGTCGCGAAAATCGCAAGCTACATATTGCTCAATCGGTTTCCTGGTCCATTGATCCCAATAGGATTGCAAAACCTGATCCGCGTCCAGCAGGATTTGTTCCGTCTCAGCTGGAATCTCAGCCGCATCGTCCCAATCGAATTCGATAAGTTCTAACTTTGGCGGAGCGTTTGCTTTGTGTCGCTTCATGTTTTCTAAAGTTCGTTGATAAACTTTTTGCCTTTTCCCCAGAAGGCTATGGGCCATGGTCCGTTGTGACGGAGTCCAGCTACTGGCTGCCTGGTTTCGATTCGTTCATTCAATCCCAACACCTAAATCATGTAGGACCAGTCCATGCGTTGCTCGCGAGCAATCGCTCGATTCGGACAATGATCGCAATGACTTTCCCCAAGCAAAGAGTAGCCTTTTTTCATGGCTGTGACGGTACTGGCCCAAATCTCAGACTCTTCGCGAAATACATTCTCTTGACCAACGAGTTGCGCGATACCAACATTCTTAATCGTTTGGGCCATCGCTTCTCTTATACCTGAAATCATCACGACAACCTTGCGTTCATGCATCTTCTTAATGAACCGCTCCAGTACATCCATGCAAACCGCATCGGGGTTGTTGACTCGCTTTAGCCGTAGCACAACAACCTTAAGGCTCATGGGTGCTTCCTCGCAAATGGAATCCAATTGGCGTTCCAACTCTGGAGCACAACCGAAAAACATCTCCCCTTCGAAATTAAAAACCCGCAGATAGGCACAGCGAATGTCGGACGATACCACTTCTCTTATGACCCGATCGCTCGTGACGGTCAATTCGTTCATCTTGATTTGCGCCGCCCGCGGAATGTAAAACGCAAATGAAAGAAACACACCGATCAGGATGCACCACTCGATGGGCAGCAGGATCGCAGACAAAGCCGTTGCGATAAGAATCCAACGATCGAATTTAGTCGCTTTCAAATAATAGCCGAGCGTCTTCAGGTCGTTCATGCGAGCGGCGGTTAGGATCAAGACGGCGGCCAGCGCCGCTTTCGGAATATATTGGGCAAAGGGAGCCAACACCAAGATGGTGGCTGCCACTCCCGCAGCACTGATCACTCCAGACCACTGAGTCGCGGCCCCAGACGAATGGTTAATGTAAGAACGAGTCAGCGACCCTGAACCTGGAAAACATCGAAAAAAACTGCCGGCAATATTGGCAACTCCCTCGCTCAAGCATTGCTGATTCATGTCAAGCTTCTGTCCGGTCTTGGACGCGATCGACTTGGCCATCGCCATCGCTTCCAGCAGTCCCAAAAAAGCGATAGCAGCAGCACTTGTCGACAGCGTTCTAGCAAGATCCAAATTGATGTTTGGAACCTGAAACTCAGGTAGCTTCGCATCCACTTTCGGCTGAAGATGAACTTGGTAGGTTTTGCTTTGGACCATTTCCGGACGCTTTGGGTCTGGCATCAAATTGAAAGGGTCCAGCATAAAAAGTACGAACGACGCGACAGCGATGGAAAGCAATAGTTCCGGCAAGCCCAGACGATAACGCCTGTTGATGTACCTAAAACCGATCGCCGCCATCAGAGTCAAGATTGCGATCCCAAACGTTGGCCAGTGAACCGTCCCCCCCTCGGTCATGTCGCTCCAAAATCGAACCAGAAAAAGATCCGTTTTTTCAGCTTTTCCTTTGAGCTGAAATACATTCTTCAATTGGTCCAAGAAGAGCAAAACCGACGCACCTAGCGTAAAGCCAACGATGACCGCGTGGGAAATGAATCGCGACAGGTCGCCAAACCGGAGCAATGCGATGGCGGTCTGAATTAATCCAATTAGCAACGCCATCATAATGGCGGCTGAAACACGTTGGGCTTCGGGTACAACGGAAAGGGCACTGAACATAGCAATCGAAATCGCATTGGTCGGCCCATTGATCAACTGCTTCGATGAATCGAGTAAAGCCCCCACAGTGGTCATAATGATGGCCGTGTAAAGGCCCATTTCGACAGGCATCCCAAAGATGCTGGCATAAGCCATGGCTTGGGGAACCGCAACCGCAGCAACTGTCAAGCCCGCGAACATGTCCCGCTTGAAATGCCCAAGACTATACGTTCGCAACGATTCGATAGCAGGAACAAAGCGGTAAATCGCACTCACGAACGGAGATGGCATACAATTGAAAATATGGGGGGATTATGTTAGCCCACCTTGGTGGCGCGGCCTTGAAACGACGAAAACGAGTCGACATTGTAGTCTTTTCATCGCCAAACGGTTCGATCCACTACCACGCAAAAAAACGCGCCCTCAAACCGAATCTAAATTAGACGATTTGAATACGCACGCTTTCAGCCGCTAAGCCGCCAACCATTGGCAACTCGTGCGATGGAATGCACCAAACTCTCACTCTTTCGAGTCGGTTGGAAAAACAGCTCAACCTTTTTTGAGTTTGGCACGGCATTTGTACTTAACGGTAGTCGCACGCGTAAGAAACAAGATTTGTGCAGCCATACTCGCGTCGCTGACTGCATGTGCGAAAGTCTTTTGTTGAGGGGATGTGGATACCATGAATGCAAACTGGATCAGAAAATTGGGGTTGGGAGCTGTCGCTTCCGCAGCGTGTCTAGTCGGAGCAAGTGGTTCGGCGACGGCCGACCATAATTACTACAACCATGGGCATCACCACAGCTGTTCTCCATATGTTGGATATCCAAGCTACACTTACCGCCCCGTTGTAGTCGTTCCTTACTATGGTAGCAACTATGGTGGATATTCGAGCAATTTCGGTGGCTACAACAACTTTGGTGGTTACACCAGCGGCTACGGTAGCTACAACAACTTCGGCGGCGGCTATGGTGGTGGAGCGTTTCCACGTGGCGGGTCCTATGGAGGAGGAGCATTTCCTCGCGGTGGTTCCTATGGCGGTGGCGGCTTCTCCCTCTACATCGGTCGATAGTCCGACGCATTCGTTGTTTCAACACGATGCTCAACACGGACGCTCGTCCGTTTTATACAAACATCAACGTTGTGCTGGATTGGGAAGCGTTTTTCATCAAGATCACTCAGAGCCAGGAGAGCCCGTTAATCTCCCGGCTCTTTGTATTGAAGGGCCGAGCCCGCAGCCACAAAACGAAATGAGGCCGGCAGAATCGTAATAGAACTTTCACCCGGCTTGTAGCTGCAGCAAAATTTCTTCGAAACCGCTTGCTTTTTGCCAAAGCAATTCTGGTTGGCCTGGATTCCCAATCGAGGCCTCTTTGACGCTTCATCCTTATCTCTAACGGGAAGCAAAAACAATGTTGCGTTTACCATTGACGTTTGTATTGGCGATTTTACTCCTGTCTTTATCCGCACTCGCGGGCGATCCAGTGCCTCCATTGAAGGGCGAGTACAAGGAGATTAACACGTCCAGGGAGAGTAAAGCGATCGCGACCCTGCTGGAAGGCACCGACGAACAAAAAGAAAAGGCCGCAACTAAAATCCAAAAGCGTCCTAGTCGCTACGCACCTGTCGTTTTCTTTCACCTCGCAACGTACTGTTACGATTAAGACGAAGTGGACGCCGCGATCTTCTGGCTATACTGCGCACGAATTCGCACCTACTTTGACATTCAGCGATGTACGGATCGATCTGTTGCGGATGGTGCAGAGATTGTTAATAGTCATGTTCCTCAATTACTTCGCTTGGAACAGTTTCAGGACATCGATAACTCCAAACAAATCATGGAGAAGGCCGTGCAGTGGGATCGGACAACACCTCACGACTACGATGCTCGATGGATCGCTCTGCATGGAATAAGAGCCTTCCACCCCGAACCTGCGCCCGGGACGGCGGAACCGCTTACCATTCCTGAGGACCAGTGGGAAGCATTGGCCGAAAAGAACCGCGAGGGGTACTTGGCCGAGTGGATGGAAGGCATCTCCTGCATAACGGAGGTGCAACTAGAACAACTCCAAGCAAAATATGACGAGTTGCTGGCTGCCCAAGAGGAAAGTGACACGAACGATGAGGCTGGCGACGAAGCGATTGAATAGCCAAACAGCCGATTCTTCGACTGCCTAGCAGATACTTAGACTCTCATTAGAGGGATTCCACAAAGCCAGTCCCGAGTATAGGTTGTCTAAGTCAGAAAATGGCGACACACTACTTTAATTGGTGGCATCTCCCTTTTTATCGGTCTTTTGCCCAGCGCAACAATTGTCACAACCTGATGTGGAACATGCACGGCTATCCCTTTCTAGACAGTGTCAACGTTGCGATTGCGAATCGAACGATCCCCGTCCGAGTCTCAGGTAGCGGCCTACCGATACTGCTGTTGCACGGTTATCCATTGGACAGCAGGATGTGGGATCGAGTTGTTCCAATTTTATCCTTGGAGCATCTATGCATCGCACCTGACCTGCGAGGTTTTGGGCGCAGCGTTGAGGAGACCAAGTCCTTTTCAATCGAAACGCTGGCGAAGGATTGCATTCAGTTATTGGATGCGATGCAGGTCCGACAGCGAGTCGTAGTGTGTGGCCTGTCGATGGGCGGTTATGTTGCGATGCAGATTGCTCAAAGGGTTCCGGAGCGTCTTAGAGCTCTTGTTTTGACCAACACGCGTGCTAATGCGGATGATCTCGCGGCGGCGGTCGCCCGACGTTCTGTAGCAAGTTCCGCGTTAACACAGGGCGTGGAAAAGGCAGTGCTACCAATGCTCGGCAAATTGCTCAGCCAACGAACGACGGTCGATCAACCGGAGGTCGTTGATTTGGTTCGAACGATGATGCTTGAGACACGAGCATCCACAATCGCTTGGGCGCAATTGGCGATGGCTTCCCGGGAGGACTTTCGGCACAGGATGCAGGATTGGACCATACCGGCGGTTTGTATCGCGGGAGCTGAGGACTCGATCACTCCGCCCGAAGTGTTGCAGAGAATGGCTGAAGTTATACCGAACGCAAAATTTCATATTGTCGCAAATTCAGCTCACCTGACGCCTCTGGATAGCCCAGAGGAATTTGCGAACCTCGTCGTTGAGTCGATTCCGAGTCGCCCATAAGGCGAGCGGCAGATATAGATTTACCTGCTGTACGACGGACATCCTTGTCCGTCGTGTGTTTCGGCGGTTTTGGAAGTCCGTCGTACGGTAAGAATTCATCTGCCGTTCGCCTAACTACTTTGTTGCTTCAAACAAAGACACGTATTCGCCGTAGCCTTCCGCTTCCAATTGCTTGACGGCAATGAATCTCATTGCTGCTGAGTTCATGCAATACCGCAATCCCGTCGGCTTCGGGCCGTCCTTGAAAACGTGGCCCAAATGCGAATCGCCGTGCTTCGAACGGACTTCAGTTCGCGACATCAGGAGCTTGCGGTCGGTCTTTTCAACGATGTTCTCCGGAGCCAAGGGACGGAAAAACGAGGGCCAACCTGTGCCGGACGAGTACATTTCACACGAGCTAAAAAGCGGTTCGCCGGTAACAACGTCGACATAGATCCCTTCCGCTTTGTTGTCCCAATACGCGTTCTGGAAAGGCCGCTCGGTGCCTTCATGTTGTGTTACATCGTATTGGATTGGGGTCAGTTTCGCTTTGATTTCGGCATCGCTGGGCTTGGTATACACCTTGGTTGTTTTTTCGTTGGTTGTCATTTCCTAATCCTAATCCTTATCCTGTTTTCTTTTTGGTACCGTGTAATTATGGTCATCTTCCCATGCGGCCACCGTCTGGTTTTCTTGGGGGCTAATAAACGCGAAAGCCCCAAACCCCAAAGCGACTCCAATGCATGCAAGTATACGATTTCGCGAAGTGATTCGGCCCTTTGAGGAAAAAAGCGATGCGATGTGATAAGTAAATCCCAAACCCGATATCGAATTCGACGGGTTTCGTTTCGTTTCCTTACGCGTCGAGGTGTGCCAATCGTCGACCAATCCACAAAGAGTCTAGCAACTCGTGGCTTAACCTGACTTCCTGCGATCCATGCTTTGTTTTGCGGCATTTAACAACTGCATGGAGGTTTTTTTGGCGGGAGAGGAAGAGAAAAGTAGCATTCGTTGCTACGTGTCGTTTGAATGAAAACAAGATAGAATACCAACCAAACTCAATTGGCCTCCTCCCCCAGATCAGCGTTATCAAGTTGCCGATGCATCTCAAAAACAGCGTTCGCCACGTGCGCATTGTCGTATGTCTTTTGATAATGAGCTTCGTTTCGTCGTCCAGCTCATTGTACTTGCTTGGTCAAGATGCAAACGCCAAGCAAAACGACCCAGAGTCTATTCCCTTGTTCCATGCTTTCGACGAAGCGGTCGAACAAGCCAAAAAAATGGACAGGCCACTCTTGGTGATTTTGGGTGCGGTTTGGTGTGCGCCCTGCAAGCAACTTGAAAAGGATTTGGAGCTGCCAATGGCTGGTTCGATCTTCAAGCAGTGGATTGTGGTCAAAGTCGACATCGACGAGGAGCCGGCACTAGCAAAGGAGTGGCAGGTCGGTGCAGTTCCTGCGTTTCGAATCCTCGGCGTTGAGCAAGAGGTTGTGGCGAGCAACGAGGGTTTTGGTGGCTTAAAGAAGTTACAATCTTGGCTGTCTGAAAACTTGGAAACTGCCGATCCGAAGTCGCAACGCTTGTTGCTAGACGACAAGCCCGTTGACGCCAAGCTGATTACTGAATTGTTAGCGATGCTTCGCGACAAACGGCCATCCAATCGAAAACTAATAGCAGCCAGGCTTGTTAAGAGCAAGGATCTGGCAGCCGGCCCCGTTGTGGCCGTGCTCTTGTCCGGCAATCTGTCGCAAAAAATAGCTGCACTTGAAATACTTGAGAAATGGTCGGCACCCATCGCTGGTATAGACCCTTGGGAGCCAGATACAATAAGCGGGGAGCGGCTGACGGTGTTGAATGACTGGCTCAGCTCAGACCAAGACAGCCTCAACAAGTAATCCAAGAGATATTCGATATGCCGATACAGATCAAGAAGGGCCGAGCGCTCGACTCTCTCAACTTGACGCCGCTCATTGATGTCGTCTTCCTCCTACTCATCTTCTTTTTGGTTGCAACGCGATTTGCACAAGACGATCGCGAGTTGCCGGTACAGCTCCCGTCCGCATCGAGCGCTGTCCCGATGACGGTTGAGCCGACCGAGTTAGTGGTCAACGTAGATGCCCTCGGGCAGTACATGATACTTGGTGAGCAGATGCCCTTGGACAAAGTAGAGTTTGTTCTGAAACGTGCAGTCGCGGACAACCCGTTGAATCAAATGGTGATCATTCGAGGGGATCGCAACGTTGCGTTTCAAGCAGTCGTCTCTGTGTTGGATTTGTGCACAAAGCTACGTGTCCCGTCCTACAAGATATCGACCGAGGCGGATTCGGGATCATGAATCTAGCTACCAGGAACCGAGTTACATCGAGGAGCAAGCCGGGGCTTTGGGCCTTGGACGCAGCGCTGTTGCTGTTGGGAATGATGATTTTGTTGATGGTGCTCAGGCTGATGCGGTTTGACGAACCGAATCCGCTTTACAACGCTTGGATCTACATTCTGGGCGTTCCGACGATCATGATCGCGACCTCGATGATCACTCGCGTGCTTGCCAACGACACCGTCGAGAAGTCCATACAGTTTGGCTTCCTGCTCAGTGTGGGATTGCATTTGCTGTTGATGTTCTTGGCAGCGCAGGTTGTCTTGTTTCGAAGCTATTGGCCTACGGAGATC
Source organism: Pirellula sp. (assembly GCA_031368325.1). Taxonomy (GTDB): domain Bacteria; phylum Planctomycetota; class Planctomycetia; order Pirellulales; family Pirellulaceae; genus JBKCUI01. The sequence goes on along the minus strand of JANMNR010000322.1, from coordinate 4,868 downwards.
CAGAAGGTGGCAATGGTCACTGCATCCAGCAAATCTGTGAATCCACAATACTTTCAGCCGTCAAGCACGATGAGTGAGTCGCGTCCTGATTATTTAAAGCCGGTCAAGACCGAACAGAATGAGGCCCAATCGATGTTGGAGCCTTCTCAACGCCCCGAGGAATCGGCCAAGCTGAATATCGACGTGATCAAGGATGAGCTCAAGCCCACGCTCGCTGACAAACCATTTACCAAGCCGCGAAAAGAACCCGCTCCGAGTCAGCCAACGATTTCTTCGACCGCCGAGCGGCTTGATAGGCCAGACCCCAATAAGACACTGGATCGAATGCAAAGTGAAATCGACGTCCCCGTGCTGGCGTCGTCTCAACCAGTGCCATCTCAAGAAACACAAGCGGCGCCGGCGGACTTTGATCGATCGGATGTTGCATTGCGGAGCAGCAATGCATTGGCTGACATGCCGAAAGCCCGACTCGACATCGAAAGCCGTGCGAACCAGGGGACACAACAGGGAGTTCCAATGAGTAGTAAGGTACTGGATGAACGACTCACCGGTCGCGAACTGGAAAAGTCGCTGAATCGAACGGCAAGTGAACTGCCTGATCGCCCTAGTCTGCTTCAACGTGGCTCGCGCGAGACCAAGGAGTCCGACAAGCCGAACGTTGGAAACGTCCCTGTTCCTAAGCTAGGAACACCTGCCGCAAGAACAGTTTCAGACAGTCCTTCGGAGCGCAACACCGAAATGCGCTCACGTTCTAATGACTCGCGGGCGTCGGCTCGACAAAGTGTGGACACCTCCAATCTACCGAACGTGACTCGCTTTGAACCGAATCCAGGACGGTTATCGGATAGTACCGGCCAGGGAACAAATCCACGCAAGGACACAACGTCCATTCTTTCGGACAAATCGTTTTTGGCGGACCCGCGATTAGCCATGAACGACGTTGGAGGCAGACAGAGACCGGATCGACAAACGGGCGACTCTATGTCTGTCCCCATAACCAGCCAGCCGGTTCCGATCACCGATGGCGGGTCAGGCGCTCCGCAGCAGGAGTCCAAAACAACAGGAGATTTGGAACAGGCCATGTCGAGTCGTAGCGAGATTGGTAAGTCGGATATTGCGAAACGGCCCAATGTCAAAAATCCGGGTGCTCAAGGCAGTTTGGAGATGAGCTTGAGTCCCACCTTGGGTGCACCGTCGATAGAATTGGGCCGCGATGCCTGGGCGGCACCGTTGCTGGACTCTCCGCGCAAGGGACCTGTTCCCAACAAACGAGAGTTTGCTTTGCCAGAGATTCGAGAAGCCGACATTTCCATCGATCGACTGCGACGGCCGGAAACCGGCGGTCCCAAAATTGCTAATTCGGCGGTTCCGATTCCGGCGGCAGCCTTTTCGCAACGGCTCAAACGCAATCGAGAACAAGAGGATTCGGCGTCGGATCTTGGTCCGCTTGGTCCTCAGACAGAGCAGGCGATTGAGAATGGTCTGCAGTTTTTGGCTAGGTACCAACGGGCTGATGGATCTTGGCATTTGGCGGATTTTGGAGAGAGGGTCGACATACGAAGCGAGAGCGCGGCCACGGCGCTGGCGTTGCTATCCTTCCAAGGAGCTGGCTACACACACAAGCAGTATAAGTATGAGGCGACTTGCAAGAAGGCGCTGACATGGCTGATTAAGAACCAGCGTTCGAATGGCGATCTTTATGTTCGCACGGATTTGAAATCGGATAGTAACGCTTGGCTCTATAGTCATGGAATCGCGACTTTGGCCCTGTGTGAGGCGTATGGGATGACACAGGACGAATCGATCAAAGACAACGCTCAGCGCGCCATTCGATTTTTGTTTGAGAGCCAAGATCCGAAGGGAGGTGGCTGGCGATACCAGCCTCGAATGGGTTCCGATACGAGTGTAACCGGTTGGTGCATGATGGCATTAAAGAGCGCAGAGCTCTCAGGCTTGGACGTCTCTAAGGAGTCCTATCGCCGAATTTCAAAATGGCTCGATGGGTCGCAAGCCAGTGAATCGCAAAAGTACCTCTTTCGATACAACTTCCAAGCGTTGGACGTACCAGCCACGCGCCATGGACGCGAGATAACTCCCGTCATGACGAGTGTTGGATTGCTTATGCGGTTGTATCTTGGATGGCGAAGGGACAATCCCGATATGCAACGAGGGACGGACTGGTTGGCGGAAAGGCTGCCGGCGGAGGGGACGTCACAGAATCCACAACGGGATACGTATTATTGGTACTACGCGACTCAGGTTATGTTTCATATGGGAGGCGACCGCTGGAAGAAGTGGTACGGAAGCCTCTATCCTCTGTTGATTAGCTCCCAAAAAAACGACGGCGAGTATGCAGGCTCATGGGAGCCAAACGGCCGAATTCCAGACGCATGGGGACGTTTTGGCGGTAGACTTTATGTAACTACCCTGAATTTGTTATCTTTAGAAGTCTATTACAGGCATCTTCCAATCTACGAAGCGACCGCCGATTGAACTTGACAATCTGTTGCTCGCGAGAAAGATAGTGGTTTGCAGTTGGGTGGTAAGTGTACTGGGCACGGCTCGTCAGGTACCTTTCCCCCGATCCAATGGAAAACACGATGCGGCTTTTCTTCGATTTCGAAGGCAAGTCGCAATTTTTTTTAGCGTATTTGGACACAGGAGTACACGATGAGCGACGACGTACCGATGACCCGGGATGGGTACAACCGAATCAAAGCAGAGGTTGAACGCCTCGAAAATGAGGAGATGCCTCGTATCTCCGAGAAGATTGCCGAGGCCCGAGCCGAAGGGGATCTGAAGGAAAATGCGGAATACCACGCTCAACGCGAAAATCAGGGGATGGTCCAGTCCAAAATCAATGCGTTAAAGACCAAGCTCAGCAACGCGCACATTATCGACACCTCCACGTTGCCGAAGGACCGGGTTGGTTTTGGTGCGACGGTCAAAGTGAAGGATCCGTGGGGGGACGAGGAGGAGTATACGCTGGTTGGTGCGGGCGACGAAGACTACGAAGTGGGCCGAATTTTGTCCAGCAGTCCGTTTGGCATGGCATTGGTAGGCAAAAAAGTGGGCGATAAAGTGGAGATTCAGGCTCCGCGTGGAAACTTAAAATTTGAGATCCTTTCGATCGAGTTTAAAAGCTAATGGTTGAGCCGACAAATGAAGCACGCGGTTCGGGCGGGCCGCAAAAGGATGTGTCGTTAGGTCCTGCGTGTTTGATCGTGGTCGTCATTGCCGCGATCGGCCTAAGTCTGGGAATGATCGCAATGGCTGCAATGATGACCGGCAGCAAAGGCCGTCGCGCGTCGTATGCTGTACGAGAAATGCTCATCCCATGGGTCGAGCAATCTGCTCTAGGAAAATCGGACCGTGAAAACATCGTTGAGAAGTTGTCTGGGCTGTCGGACTCTATGGAACGTGAGGAACTAACAACGCGGCAGCTGTCCCGTTTGGCCATGCGTCTAAACGACAATCCAGTATTCCAGTGGGGCGTGGTCGAAGCGTTGAATCGGGCAGCCCAAGTGTCCACAATGACCGACAAGGAAAAGGACGAGTTTCGTCTGTCATGTGATCGCTGGTTGCGAGCAGCTTCCGAAGGCCGGCTTGCGCTACAAGATATGGAATTCGCGGTGCAGAACGTGTCTACAAAGGATTTGCGTTCGGGACGATTGTCCATTCGCGACGACGTAAACGAAGAGCGACTAAGGGAGTTTCAGCGAAGAATGGACAAGATATCAGAAACACTCGCCATTTCGAAAGAGCCGTTTGATAAAAGCGTATCCCAAGTCGTGGATGCCATGGTTGAGGACGCCCTCTCCAAGAAGGAGTAAAGCACCTTCTCGGCTATCGCATTCGCACTACACGTTCGGCTAGGATTTGTTTGGCGGCCAAACTGGGGATATAACCGCGTGTGCCATAGACCGTCACCGGTTGTTGCAGATATCGTCTCAGATTGAGTGATGCCGTTGATTGGACATACGTTACTACTTTGCCGGCGTCGTCGGTTAGAGCAAACTCCGGTTGACCTTGAATCGACGTATGGACTTGAACCAGCCAGCCTGATGCATCCCCTTGCGAGGTCGAATTGGTGGCGACGGCGTTGGAAACCAAACTCCCATTTACACCCGCGAACGCGGTGCTAGTTGGAGATGGTGCCATGCTGCTGGCTTGCCGGACAACCGAGTTGGCCGCATTACCGATGGTTTGTTGAGCGAGCATCGACGTGTCGCGTGCAAGGCCTAAAGTGCGTTGACGCAACGATTCAAAACGTTCGATTCTCTCCATGAGCAACCGGGCTTCGCCACGCACCATCGGGTTGCTACCATTCTCGATCCACGCTAACGCTTGGTTTCTCAATTCCAAGAGATTCCAATTCTCGGTTGGACTCGAGACCACCTGCGTCAATTGCTCGAGCGCTAATTGGATTTCAGGTGTTCGAAACTCTTCCAACTCGTCGTTGCCATTGGAGTTGTCGACATTCACAGCCATTGAGTTTGGCTGTGTGTTTTGATTTCGTATGTTCGGATTCAAGCCATGCCAACCTGTCGCGTCGAAACCGATTGAGCTTCTCGCGGGCTGCATGGAATATGGGTTGTTCATATTGGGCGATTGCAAAGCCATTTGCGTCGCGGCTGGTGGTGCCACTGGGAAGCTTGCTGATGGTCCAGCACCGAAGATCGGCTCTCGCGAATTTAGCCAGCGAGAGAAAGTCGATTCCCCTTGATTCATGGGCGCGCAGCTGGGCACTGGTTGACACAGACTGCCGCATCCGTTCCAGCTCGGAGATCACTAGATCTCCGCAACATCATACTACTGATAAACGTATCCATAGCTGTCGTAAGTGGAGATACACGGTGGAAGGGACA
>JANMNR010000309.1:0-4037 GCA_031368325.1 Pirellula sp. | reverse complement strand
GTGGGGATGCGGTTCGTAGCCTTGCAGTTCAAAATCTTCGAACTCATAGTCGCAGACACTCTTGCGATCGTTCTTGATCAACAGAGTGGGAGCTTGGTGCGGAGCTCGCTTGAGTTGCGTTCTCGCTTGATCGAGATGATTGTCATAGAGATGGACGTCCCCAAGAGTGTGGACAAAGTCCCCCAATTCAAGCCCGGTTGTCCTCGCCATCATGGCGGTGAGCAATGCATACGAAGCGATATTGAATGGCACGCCAAGAAAGAGATCCGCACTGCGTTGATACAATTGGCAACTGAGCCGATGGTTGGCGACGTAGAATTGGAAAAGCAAGTGGCAGGGAGGCAACGCCATTTTTGAAACGTCCGCCACATTCCACGCGCTGACGATCAGCCTTCTTGAGTCGGGGGTGTCGCGGATTTGCTGCTCCACCTGCTTAATCTGATCGATAACGCGTCCGTCTGGGCATTGCCACGATCGCCATTGCTTGCCATAGACCGGTCCGAGTTCTCCTTGGTCGTCGGCCCATTCATCCCAGATCGACACTTTGTTTTCTTTGAGGTATCGAATATTGGTTTCGCCTTTCAAGAACCAAAGTAGTTCGTAAATGATGCTTCGCAAATGAAGCTTTTTCGTTGTCAATAGCGGGAATCCGTCTGACAGCTTGAAACGCATTTGCGCTCCAAATAGGCTTCGGGTTCCGGTTCCCGTGCGATCACTTTTGACGTCGCCCTCGTCTAGGACACGCTGCATCAAGTCCAAATAGGATTGTTCCATGGATTGCATTGAATCTGCTCTCGTTCCTTTACTTGCTAGAACCGGCTATTGACTTGCGAGCTCGAAGAGTCCAATGTCGATCGCTGGTCATTTCGACGCAATCCGCATTCAACCCTGCTCTGACTGCTAAGTCGCGAATTTCAGAAACGGTAAGAGCCGCGTGTAGGCTCTGACGCAACATCTGCTTAGAACTCTCACTCTCATTCGACGCGTAGGTGGAAACAAGGCCCTCCAGCTGCTGCTGGCTTTCCGGGCGACACAGGTCTCGAATGAACAGGAGGCCATTTGGTCTCAATACCCGCACCGCCTCGACCAAAAAAGTTTCATGCGAAGGCAAATGGTGCACCAGTGAGTTGGACATCACCGTGTCAAAAAAATCGGACTCGAAGACTAACTTTTTGGCGTCTCCGAAATGAAGTTGGATTCGCGAAATCAGGTTGTTGATTTCGAGCTGATAACGGGCCAAGTCGAGCATGGCGGTTGATGCGTCCGCCGCCATCACTCGAACAAGTTCGTCTCGCTGGCACAATTCGATCGGAATCAGCGCCGTGCCCGTTCCCAAATCCAAACAATCGGTCCCGATGGGTCCTACGGCCAAAAGATCGGTGACGAAATTGCGATTCACCAATCCATGATCCATATCATTGTATTCAGCGGCTTCGGAACGGTCGTCCATAACCTCTGGTTCAAGAACTCGCTCTAACATTTTCGACTTTCAACGGGATTGAGGCAACAGAATGACGAAGCATCTCAGGTTCAGTTGGTAGGTTGCATTGGCATCTCGACTAGCAACAAGAATCTGAAGTGGGGTCGCCGCCTCGTCGGCGCGGCCCGGGGATTTCTTTGCCCGTATGGGAAATGCGATTGTTCGCGTCCACGAAAACGACTCGAGGTTCTGGTATTCGAAGTTCGGAATTAACTTCTTGCAGGAATCCAAAGGTTGCGATGATGATCACATCGCCAGGTCTCACCAGATGGGCCGCAGCCCCATTGATGCAAACATCGCTGGAACCAATTTCGCCAAGAATGGCATAGGTTTCTAATCGGGTGCCACGCGTCACATTCCACACGTGTACAGACTCGAATGGTGCTATTCCTGCCGCGATGAGCAGATCAGGAGGAAGCGTTAGCGAACCCTCATAATGAAGGTCCGCTTGGGTAACGGTTGCGCGATGAATTTTCGACCTTAGGAATTTTCGGAACATGCCCAGATTGTGCCGAAACTCCAGGACAATTACTAGCCGAAACGCGGCGTCTGCCTAAAACCAAAAATCAAAACCTGCGGTTACTTCTTTTTGGCGGCTTTTTTGACAACCGACTTAGCTGCTACCGGCTTGGAGGCTTTGGTTACAGTTGGGTTTGCTGCCACGGCCTTCTTTGCGGCTTTGGGAGCGACTGTCTTGGATGCCACCGCCTTAGCAGCCGGTTTCTTGGCTTCGGCTTTTGGCGTCGTTGTTACGGCTGCCTTCGCCGGACTCTTCTTGACTGCCTTTGCTGTAGGAGCCGGAGTTGCCTTGGTTGCCTTCTTCGCTGCCTTGCCTCCGAAAATCCCATTCCAGCCGTCTGAATACTTCTCGTTCGTTCCAACACGCGTAATTGTCACTGAATCACCTTTAACCGAAACTGAAAACATCTAACCCAATACAGAGCCCGTCCACGCATCCACATGGGATGCTGGTTCGGGATCTCAAATGACCAAGTTAGCGGAACGTGGTTTGTCTGGTCAATACGTTTTCAACAATCAATGCACGTTCGAGATAGATTTGATACGAGATTCTTCCATATCGATCTCTCGTTCCAGTTTTTGAACGAGCGAGTCCTCAATGATCGACTCGCGCACAAGCTCATGCAATCGATGCCGCTGTGCCGTTAAGACACCGGTAAAGGCCTTGTGACAGACTGGAGATTGGCTTTCCAAGATCGACTCATCATCTAAATCCAAACGCATCAGCCAGCGATCCGCCTGTGCCCGAAAGTGCGAACGCAAGTAGTCAATCTCCAACGTTGGAACTCCTTGTGATTTACGTCGATCCAAATACAAGTTGGCAGCGGCCAAAAGCGCGAGTCTTGCGTCAAGCTCTTGTTGCGAAGTCGATGGGCCTTTATCCGACAATTTCAGCTTCTTTACCAGCCAAGGCAACGATAGCCCCTGAACCACGAGCGTGCCCAAGATGACGACAAAGACCACAAAAAGAATGAGGTTTCTAGGCTCAAAGTCATTTGGCAAGGCCATGGCCGCAGCCAAGGACACGACACCACGCATCCCCGTCCAGCCTATCAAAAGTAAAGAGGCAGCCGGTGGTATCGGATCCCGGCGACGAAGCTTGGCCGACAACATCCTCGGAATCCAAGCTGCAGGGAATACCCAAACTAATCGGACCACAATTGTAACCACCAAGATCAGCACCGCACAAAAGCTATTCCAAACCAGCTGCTCCTCCGTCGCAATAATGGTGACGACCTCGCGCATTTGGAGTCCGATAAAAATGAACGTTAGTCCGGTCAGTACGAATACCACGCAATCCCAAACGGCAGTCGCATGCAATCGCGTGGCCGCCGAAAACAGATACGAGGCCTTTTGCCGAACCATTAACCCTGCACATACGACCGCTAGTACTCCAGACAAGTGCAACGACTCGCAGGCCAGATAAGCAGCGAAAGGGGTCAAAAGCGTAACGACTGTTTCGATCAACGGCTCGTCCAATCGCTTGTGAATTGCGATCACCGCTAAACCAACGATACAGCCGACAACGACGCCCCCAGCCGCTGCGATCACAAACTGAGAAACGGCGCCAGAAACGGAAAAGTGTTCACCGGCAGCCACTGCCAATGCAACTCGATACGCGACCAGTCCAGACGCGTCATTCAGTAGACTCTCCCCCTCGAGAATGACCACAATCCGTCGAGGGACCCTCAGCCGCTGCGTTACCGCACTCGCGGCAATCGCATCCGGCGGTGAGATGATTGCGCCCAACGCAAACGCAGCCGCCCATGACATCCCAGGAAAAATCGAATGAGCGACCCAGCCGACGAGCAGCGTAGTCACCAACACCAACCCGATTGCCAAAAGTGCGATCGGTCGGAGGTTCTTTTTAAAGTCATGAAATGGAGTTTGCCAAGCTGCCGCATAAAGCAGCGGCGGTAAGAAAACTAGGAAAACGATGTCGGGGGTCAGCTGGACGTTTGGCAGCCCGGGAACAAATGCAATCGCGACTCCGACCAATACCATCAACGTTGGATACGGAATGGACCACGATCGAGTC
>JANMNR010000394.1:0-11263 GCA_031368325.1 Pirellula sp. | reverse complement strand
TCAGGCCCAAACTCAATCGATCCTCCATTGTGATTCTGAAACGGTTGATCGACATCCAGCAGGATGTCCTCAGAGCTTGGGTCCGCTTTGTTCGGATCGTCTTTCATCATTCGGAATCGGGAGATAATTGAATGGTTGTTGACTCGCTTGGTGTAGTAAACGTAGAGCTCGCCATTCTCCATGAACTTTGGATGCAACGCCAAGCCAAGTAAACCTTGTTCGTTTGCCCCAGAGTCAAACCAGCGGTTTACTTTGGTTGAGATGTCGAGCACCAAGTTGGACTGTTCGACGTTGGGGTTGTTTTCGAAGTTGAAAATCCAGCCTCGCTGATCGATCGCAAACAAACGCTTTGCATCTCCCTTAGCGTAGGTGAGTTCAAGGATACGCAAGGGCTTGTTCGCATTTCCATCTTCGTCTAACGGCTCCCAGCCAGCCCATCTCAGTTTTGGAAAGGCCGGTGTGCTTTTGATACCGAGTACGCCATCAATCGGTTGAGCGACAGGTCGATCGGTCGGTAGCTCTCTTATCTTAATGTTGCGGAACGAGACCAGATTGCCATGATCCTGCAAACAGATGTGTCCCTCGCCAGCCGCACCGAATCCGGGGAAGGCAGCGAACTTGCTATTGGCAACCAGCTCTTTCCACTGTTTGTCGCCGAGTTTGAATCGATAATAGAGAGCCCCGTTCATCGACACCTCACATTGGTTGGGGGCGATGCGCACGAACAGCTGATTCCACTGGCCTGCAGGCCGCGTGGCGTCGAGTGTTCCTGACTCCTTGACCCAGTTGGGTGGAACCGGCTTATACATTTGGTAGAGCCAGCCAGACTTTTGCGGATCGTGGCCGGCGACGTTGTCCTGGATTTGAATTTCTGGACCGCTTTGCCATGGGTTCGGATTCTCTTCCGTCACATGAAACATCAAACCGCTGTTTCCACCTTCGGAAATTTTGTACTCCAACATCAGTTCGAAGTACTTGAACTTGCTCTTGGTGATGATGTCGCCAGCACCTTTGCCCTCTCGGGTCAGTACCCCCTCGGAGACTTTCCAGCCATCGGAGACCGTCTCTTTTTTGTAGTTCCGCCAACCGTCCGTGGATTTTCCGTCAAACAGAAGCTGCCACCCACTGAGCGTTTCAGGACGCGTCAAGGTGTTGGTCGATTCGGCAAAAGATGTTGGCGGGACAAAAGCAAAACTACCGAGCGAGGCAATTAGCCCTAAGAGGCATCGCGACGTTTTGATCAGCATGAGAGGATTCCCTGGGGGTGGGAGATAATTGAATTTACATGAACTCGAGTCACGATACTAAACTGCCGGTGTCTCCCGGTCAATCACTGGCGAAGCGTCCTTTTTCTTCGGTGGAATGCCATTGTTCCGTCTAAATTGGGTAAAGTGTATTCTTCTGTTTCTTTAAACTCTCCAAAGAGGCCTGAAATGAATCGCTCAACACGTCGCCATTTCCTCGAACAAAGTATGCTAGCCACCGCAGCAACGATGGCGTTGCAGTCGCGATATGCAAACCAAACGATGGCGGATGATGACAAATCCCCCAAGGTTGGACCTAACGATACGATTCGTGTTGCCGTGGTCGGTGCGGGCGGGCGTGGACAGGCGCACATTGGAGGCTTCGCTGGGAAAAAGGGAACAGAGGTAACTCACATCTGTGATTGCGACGAGCGTGCTGGTGAGAGCTCATGCGACGTAGCTGCCGAAAAACAAGATGGGCGGCGACCTATTTGGGTTAGAGATGTCCGTCGACTACTTGAAGAAGATTCCATCGATGCGGTTAGTATCGCTACGCCAAATCACTGGCACTCGCTGGGAGCCATCTGGGCTGTCCAAGCGGGCAAAGACGTTTACGTTGAGAAGCCAGTATCGCACAATGTGCTAGAAGGGCGACGACTCGTTCAAGTGGCTCGCAAGCACAATCGTATCGTCCAAACCGGGACACAAAGCCGCTCGAATCCAGGCATGCGTGACGCGATGGCCTACATTCATGAAGGAGGGATTGGCGAAGTAAGGGTGGCGAGAGGTTTGTGCTACAAACGTCGCGACTCCATCGGCCCGAAGGGCAGCTACGAGGTGCCATCCGACGTGGATTACGATCTTTGGTCTGGACCGGCTCCAATCCTACCATTAACACGCAAGCGATTTCATTACGACTGGCATTGGCAATGGGCGTACGGCAATGGCGATTTAGGAAATCAAGGAATCCATCAAATGGATTTGTGCCGTTGGGCGCTGAACGAAAAACAGCTTTGCGACAGAACGTTCTCGTTGGGTGGTCGGTTGGGTTATGAGGACGCCGGCGAAACGGCCAACACGCAAATCGTCCTTCACGAGTTCGGTTCCAAGCAGTTGGTTTTCGAGGTACGCGGGCTCCCAACAGAAAACTACAAAGGGGCAATGGTAGGGATCATCGTGGAGGGTTCGTTAGGCTATCTGGTCATGACGACATACGATAACGGAACGGTTTTCGATCGAGATGGGAACCCAATCAAACAGTTCAGCGGCGGCGGAGACCAGTATCATTATCAAAACTTCCAGGATGCAGTTCGAAAACGCGACCACAAGATTCTAAACGCTGATGTGGAGGAAGGTCATTTGTCGAGTGCACTCTGCCACTTGGCAAACATCTCACTCCGTTTGGGAACGAAGGTGGATTCGAAAGACATTGCAGGAAAGGTAAAGGATATTCCGGGAGGAGGAAACTTAATGGAATGCTGGAAGCGTACCTCCGACCACTTGACGACGAACAAGATGGAATCGTATTCCATGCAAGTTGGACCGCGATTGGCACTGAATCCGATTTCAGAAACGTTTCCGAACAATGACGAAGCGAATGAAATGCTAACTCGTAACTATCGAGCAGGCTTCCAAATCCCAACAGAATCTGCCGTTTAACGTTTGCATCCATGCTCAGACAAAAAAAACAGCCGCCCAGCGGAACCATCATTCTCGATTGCCCACGCAACTGCAATGCGCTCTCCAGAGAGATGATCGCAGAACTCATTCAAGCGTTCGCGGACTTTCATCGCGAAAAATCGGTTCGAGCGATCATCTTGACATCGACAGGTTCTGTCTTTTGTTCCGGCGTGGACCTAACGCAATGGGCTTCCATTGCCAAAGAGAACGAGCCGTTTGAGCAATGGCAAGATGTGGTTTCGGAGTTGCAGGAATTGATCGAAGTCATGCTGCGTTTCCCAAAGCCGATCATCGCCGCCATCGATGGCTCGGTCATGGGGACAGGCATGGCGTTGGCGTTGGCGAGCGACTTGGTGGTCGCCAGCACCAACTCTCGGTTTGAACTCCAATCAGCCACCGTTGGACTTGTCTCAGGATTAGTTGCACCGCTGCTCTCGTTTCGCTGTGGCGCAGGAGTCGCCTCAAGATTACTGTTGGGGGCAGAGTCTTTCAGTGCAGAGGAGTCGCATCGAGTCGGCATGGTGCATCACGTCGTTTCGCCTGAGTTGGTCTGGGCCAAGGCTAACGAGCTTACAACCAGAATAGCCAGCGGAGCAGCAGAGTCGGTTCAATTGAGCAAGCGACTATTGAACGAAATGATCGGTGAATCGCTGTTTTCAAATTTAATAAGCGGAGCTGCTATCATGGCAACCGCATGCTGTACGGACGCTGCCAAGGAAGGCTTGCTCGCATTTTCCGAAAAACGGCCTGCAAAATTCGCTTGATTCGATATTAAGCACGTATGCATGAGTCTTCGAACAAAATGAATGAACACATCTTAACAAGATATGCAGGATGCTTCCAAGTCGCTGAACGATTCGTTTGTATCGTGTGAGTCGTTTGGATTCGCATTTTACATTTCAAAAGTGGATCAGTAGTTACTTTTCCAAACCATACGGTGGATCGACGATCAACGTGTATATCCCGAAAATCCATGTTCAGTTCTCCAAGCTGAATAATGCGATTGCGTCGTGAAGTTCCAAACCATTTGTGCGTTGATGGTTACAGCTGAGACCAAGACGGAAATTACCGAGCCCGTCTCAGTGGCCGCTGCAATGGCGGTTAATGATTTCTGAACCGTTCTGGCTTGATCAACAAATCCCCAAGATCGTTGACGCCTTCCTTTAGCACCAATTTGACAATTCCCTTTTTCCAACTTTCCTGCTTTCCGTCGATGGCGACTTCCTCGATGTACCGATTCTGCGATTCATGCCATAACTTGAAATGGAGTTCTATTCCGGCAGGGAGCTTGTCTATTTTGATTTTGCCCGATGCATCGCTAATTCCGACGTACGGGTGATCGGTCACAATGACATAGCCAACCATCCAGGGGTGAATAGAGCACTCCACTTTCGTAGGTCCAGGTTCCGGCACTTGGATTGCAATCTCTCGATCGGCGCCTGCTGGGATAATTTGTCCAACTTCATTGTTCTTGAAGAAACTAAACTTAGGGTTGTGGCCTCCTGGTCCGCGGCTCTTGGATACAAGAGTCTGGCCTGCACGCACCGCGAGAATATGCGGAACAAACTTGTAATCAATCACTTCCATCTTTGGTTTGTCTTGTGGCACGTCTCGCGAGTCTGGGTGAAGTTGATTTGCTCCGAGTACTGTCCTTTTTGAATCGACCATGAAGACGGTGTTCTTAATTGCCTTGGTTTCAGGATCGACCTCCAAGTCCTCGGTTATGATCGGCACCACACGACCTCCGGCCTGTGGATTTGCTTGTAGCGGCTTTCGTTTCGGAACATCGCCGTGCAAGTAAACGGTCATGGTTAAATCGGCCCACTTCTGAGCAAACACAATTTCCGAAATACCAAAGCCAACCAAGTATATTGCTGAGGCGAAAACGAGCACCAATTTTTTCATTTAAAGGTTATCTCCAGCGGACGCAACGATCGTAAGTTACCAGCCTTCTCCCGAAACTAACGTCACTTTAGCTTAAACGCAACAAACGCGTGTTGACTTTTGTACCAAGTTTTCCCCCCCGCCAGCTGGCCCCGTTCGCACCTACCAATGAACGGGTAGAATAGGAGGTTATGTACTTTCATCCGGTCTCGCTTTTCCAAGGATATCTTTTATGGCACTTGCCTCTCCCATTTCGAAGTTCGTTACGTTCATTCTCGTATGCACCACATCTACCCTCGTGTTTGCCCAGAGTACGGGCACAGAACCGTCGGGCACATGGCGATGGAAGTATGAAATGGAGGGCAAAACGCGCGAGGACGCAGTTATGCTCAATCTTGACAACGGCAAGCTGACCGGAGCTTTTCAAGGCGTGCCGGAGAAACCCGTTGAGATCAAGGAAGCAAAAATCAAAGAGGACCAGATTTCCTTTACCGTCGAATACAAGGCAAAGGGCCAAGCCGTTTCGCTTGCGTTTGCGGGCAAAATCAAAAAGGATGATCTCGAAGGAACCGTGACCGTAACGACAGAAGAGGGCACCGAAGAATATCCTTGGACACCCAAGCGATCCGTCCAGATGGACGACGTAGTCGGGCAATGGGATATCACTATTAATGCTGATGGCAATAAACTTGAGCCGCGGATTGTCATCTCGAAATCCGGTGACGCACTGCAAGGCAAATACACTGTCGCCGAAGGAACCGTTGTTGAAGCGACCGGGCTCAAAATCCGGGACAATAAACTCGAGTTTCGAATCGAAGCGACCATCGAAGGTCGAAAGATTCGGGCTGATTACTCGGGTCGCCCTTATGGTTCGTCGATGAAGGGATCTATTGATTACGACTTGGATGGCAGCATGGGCGATGTCGATTTTTCGGCAAAACGCCAACCAGCCAAGAAGTAACTGGTCCTCACCGCACCGATTGCTTATCTTTCATCGAGCGATATCACTGCTCTGCCGTCTTGAACTGGTGGGATTTGCCGTCTAGCGGGCGTATCCAAACACTTCGGTATTGGACAGGGCTCTGGTGGTCCTGGAGATAAAGTGGGCCTGCGTCCGTGGATTTGATGCTTGCGAGGATCTTGGCTGTGTAGGGGGTCGCATTATAAACGTACGGCGTGTAAGGTGACCGCGGTTCGGTGAACGAGACATGGTTTTGTACCAACACTCCGTTCAGGATCGAGGTCATCGTGCCTGGGGCTGCAATTTTACCGTCTTTGTATCGGGGGGCACGATAGATGACGTCGTAGGATTGCCATTCCAAGGGTGGCCTGCCGGCGTTGACCAAGGGCAATTCGTATCGATAAAGCGAACCAATCATTTCTTTCGTCGGTTCCGTGGAACCAGCAGTGTTTGAAATCTGCATTTCGTAATGACCATGGATGTAAAGGCCACTATTGCCATGTCCTTTCGCTGGAACCGCAAACTCGGCATGAATTTGAGCATCGCGAAAATGCATCTTCGACACAATGAACCCAGTGCCAACCGTCATCACGCCATCACGGACTTCCCATCGACAGGGCTGGCCATCGATTCCCAAGAATGCATCAGTTGAGCTACCGTCAAACAAAACCTCCGCGTCCGAAGGCGGCTTTCCGGCCATAGCATTTACAATCTTGATCGGAGCCTCTTGTGCAAAACTCGCAGGGACAAAAGAGAAAAGGAGTGCCAAGGTATTGAACAACGGAACACGAAACACTTTCAGCATAACAGACATATTGAGATACCAATCGGCAGGATTAGGAGGGATTTCGTGATGGATTGGGGAGGGAGCACAATCCGTATTGTAACTAACTACCCATCAAGAACGAGTCGCAGATTTCCGAAATTCGTCTTGATACTCTTGCCGATTTATCCGCGACACTCAAATCCATGGTGCCTGCATAAATCCAACGCAACCATTGCACTATTGCCAGGCCGTTGGAGACCAAACTCAGCATTCGGCATTCCTCAAGCGAGCCTAGGTCATGTTTTGGATTTGCCATGACGTAGGCTGAATACGCATCATTCCACAAGTCTCCTCGCGCCACTTCGAGAAAAGGCGGGGTCGACCCTCGAGAATACGACAGGCTTCCGAAAAGCCGGCTGAAGTCTAAGCCTGGCCAGTCGATGCGTGACGCACCCAAGTCGACAATCGAGGCAAATCGCTGTGTGTCATCTAAGAGTATATTTTCACGCCAAAGATCCCTTACGATCCAGTGGCAAACCCGACTTTGATTCTCGCTGATCGATAGAAAACGCTGCCAGTCGGCCGAGCGTTCCACAACGATAGCCAAGACGTGCTTGACTCTATCTGCCAAGCTATTCGCCGAAAGAAAAGGAGACTGATCGACCAGTTGAAACAGGCTATAGTCAACTCTCTTTAACGCCAGCAGCCGTTCTCGAATCGAGTTGGAGTGCATCGATCCTGTCGCATTAAATGCGTTTCGTGATTGGACATGCAATGCCCCTAGTACCGTCGCAAGATGACGCACGAGGTCCTCGTTCACTTGGTCCGTTTCTATCGCCTGTCCTGACACCCAATCGCACAAGGTCCATAGCTGACCGTCGAGTTCGATCAAAGCTGAATTAGATTGACCAGGAGGATACCATTCATAGAGAGTTGGAAATGGTTTGGTG
Organism: Pirellula sp.; assembly: GCA_031368325.1. GTDB lineage: Bacteria > Planctomycetota > Planctomycetia > Pirellulales > Pirellulaceae > JBKCUI01. Next base: position 3,778 of record JANMNR010000394.1, on the reverse strand, counting down.
TTCAGTGCTCCAAGGTTGCGTAGTCCGTCATTGTCAAGTTTGCCGAATTGATCATTGACTCGCGACCAAAACTCGATTTTCGACGGGGTATCAAATCGATTTGGCCAGCTACGAATCGCATGCGAACCAAACTCGCTATTCAATTGATAGATCAATGAGTCGCTAAAGCCGTTCGATCGCCATACTTTGCATTCGAATTCACTGGACGGCTCAAGTGATATTTCAGGCCGTTTTGCTTGAACGCGTTGGATCGCCTCGATCGCTAGTTGTGCAAGCATGGGGATCGAGGTGGGGTTATGCATGTGACTTCATTCAGTTTCGAACAGACACACGAAGGGCGACACATCCGTGCCGAAGGTGTGAGCCCACTGGCACTCTGCTACATAGCCAACTTTGAGTCACCGCAGGATGAGCGATTGCATCGCTCCGTTGGAAAGAACTAGAGTCGATTCAGCTCGCTCAGCCGATCATTGGCTTGCGTTGACAACGAATGGCCGTCATGGTTATTGACGACAAATTCGTAAAATTTCTTCGCCACATCCACTGCCTTCTTTTTCTTTTCCCCTTTCTGATCGACGATGAGGACTTCGCTGCAACGTCCGGCTTCGAAAGCTGCCCTCGCTTGCCAATTTTTGATATCCGTCGGGGCTTGCGTACCGCCGTAGCCAAACATGACTTTCTGGAACTCAGAGATGGCTTTAGCGAATTCGCGATCTGCGAAAAACACCTCACCCATCATGAAACGAGACCTCGCACCGATTTCATTGCGCTGTTCTTCTGCCAATTCATTATACAGTTGAATCGCTTCGGTCGTCTTCTTTTGGTTCTGGCGAGCGTACGCCAATTCGTACTTTGCCGTTGGCAAGAATGGAGAATTCGGCACCTTGGACTTCATGGTACCCAACCAATTCTCGACTTCGTTCCACTTCTTAAGCTCGCGGGCGGACTGAGCGCCGTGCAGGTAGACCATCGCTTTCACTTGCTCGCTGACGCTTTCTGGGTCAGCAGTTGCCTCCATGTTTCGACGAGTGGATTCATACTGCGGCCATGCATCAGCGTACTTTTCTTGTTTGAGAAAACACTCAGCAATCATGAACGACGAATCGATCAAAAGGTTTCCCTTTGGAAACTCGCGAATCTGTTTGCGGAATTGATCGATCGCCGAATCGTACTGCTTCTGTTGAAAGAAAGCCCACCCAAGTTTGTAAAGGGACTTCTCTTGCAGATTAGCATCGATACTACGCGTCGCGGCAACCGTGTACGCTTTGATTGCTTTATCGAATTTGGAGTTATCGTATTCCGCCTGTCCTACGTGAAAATACGCCTCGGCGGCAAGTTGGCTTTCCGGAAACTTGGCTGCCATGTCTTGAAAGACTTGGTTGGCTTGCTCGGTTTTCCCTTGGGACTTGAGTGCCCAAGCCAGTTCATAGTAAGCTTTGTCCAGCAACGGGAATCTCGGGTAAGAATCGATGAGAGTCGTAAACGACTTGATTGCAGAGTCCAGTTGCTCAGATGCGCCATAAGCCAGCCCTAATTCATATATCGCCTTTGGTTTTTGATCTGCCGGAAGGCTTGCGTCCATCAATTTGTTCAAAACTTGAATGGCATCCTTCGGCTTACCAAGCTGACGTAGGCAAATCGCCTTGGCCACTCGTGCTTCGTAACCCACACTATCGTTGCGAGTATCGACAGCAATGGGTTCCAAAAGCTTCAGAGCTGGGGCAAACTGTTCGCGTTGGATGAGAACGAACGCTTTGCCGTAAGAAGCATACTCCAATAGCGACTTGTCTTTTGAAGTGGAAAGCACCGAATCGTACGCCGTCAGCGCACGGTCGAAATCGTTCATGCTTGCCGAAAGCTGGCCCAAGCGAAATTCAGCTTGTGGCTTGAATCGGGAACTTGGAAACTCCTTAAGGAGTTTTTGAAGCGTGCTTTTTGCGTCTTCCTTCATGCCGCTAGCATTTTGCGCCTCGGCGAGAATGACAAGCACTTCATCGGCTTGTCCCCATTTGGAACTGGCCTGATAGGATTTTTGAAGCGAGTCGATCGCTTGCGGAAGCTTTTCGAGTTTCATCAGGCAAGCACCTTGAAGAAACAAAGATTCGGCCCGCGCGGCGGGCTCTTGCTTTTCCTTGAGGGCCTTGCCGGTCAGTTCGAGTGCCTTTTCGTATTGCCCACTGAGATAACGAGCTGCCGCTAGTCTTGTTTCCCAAGAGGATCGCATCGGGTTCTTGGGTTCGGCCGTGATCAACTGCTCGAACGCGGTAGCAGCTGATTCGTGTTGTCCCAGTTGCAGGGTCGATTCCGCACGAATGTAGGCAACATCGAAAGCGAGTGGATCATTCGGAAAGCGTTTCGCAAACGCTTCACTCCAACGTTGCGCGTCCGCTTGCGCTCCCATTTGGAGAGCCGCAAAGGCTGCGTTGTAAGTCGCACGCGGCGCGATCGATTCATCGGAGTTCTCAACTGCGATTTGTTCGTACAACGTTCTTGCTTCGACTTTTCCATCTGTGCTAGCAGATAGTCCGTCCGCTAAATCCATTTTCAAGAGAACTGCCGAAGGCGACTTGCCGCCCCATTCAAGTGCCTTGCGGGCGATGGAGATAGCGTCGGTTGCCTTACCTTGTATGATGACGATCTGACACATCCAATGGGCTGCCTCGGCCGCTCGATCGTCTTTGGCGTTCAGGATTCCCTCGAAGGCTTTGTACGCTTCGTTAAACTTCTTGTCACGCATCAACGTCTGGCCGGCGGCCAGCGATGAGTTCTGCGAGTATTGCGATTTTGGGAAAAGGGTAGAAAGACGCTGATAGACGTCTGCTGACTCTTTGAATTTCCCGGACTTAGCCAAAGCAAATCCGTACCGATAAAGCACGTAGTCTGCATTTGCACCCTTTTCGAAGTCCTTGCTGTTGACGACATCCTTGAGAAGCTGCGCAGCCTGCTCTGCTTGTTCATCCTTCAGGGCGATCTCAGCCGACCGAAGTCTTACTTCATTTGCGAGCGGGTTGCTGGAATACTTTGCAAGGAAAGCATCGTAGTTTTCTTTTGCGAGTTTTGATTGCTTTTGTTCATCAAAGGTTAGGGCTAACCCGAACAGCGCGTCGGCGCGGACTGGCGACGACTCCATGGATCGATTCTTAAGCAGTTGGCTGTATAGCGAAATCGCATTGTCCAGGTTGCCTAGTCTGGATTCTGCTTCGCCCGCATAAAACATTGCTTTGTCTGCAAAGCTGCCATCCGGGTACTTTTCGATGAGGGATGCAAGGACTTTTGCGGATTCGGCGAGTGCTTGCTTGCGTTGATTTCCTTCGGTGGCCATCCCTTGCTGGTAGAGTGACCATCCCAAATTGACAAGCGATTCTTCGCGTTGTTTAAGTTCGGTATCCTGTAGTGACAGCTTAAACTGCTCAATCGCGGCGGGGAAATCGGGTTTCTCCTGCTGCAAATAACAGACACCTAGAAAATGGCGAGCACTAGAGGCGAGCGGATCGGACGGATATTCTTTCAGCAACTTAGTCCACTGTTCGACGGCCAACGGGAAAGCGCCGTTGTTTTGCGCGTTGGCTGCATCGGCGAAAATCTCCCTGGCTTTTTCCTGCCGTTTCTCTTTGTCGGATAGTTGCGAGGTTACTGCGTCCTTCGGCTTGCCAGCGGGCTGAGTTGGTTTGGTTGGCGCGTTTTTGGATTGCGTTCCACCCTGCTGTCCGAGAGCCAATTGAAATCCGGATGCGGGGGTCACAAAAAGGCCTGTTGCCAGGCAAGCTGCAAATAATCG
>JANMNR010000386.1:0-26809 GCA_031368325.1 Pirellula sp. | reverse complement strand
ATTCCAATGCGGATACATTGCACCAACGTACTTGAGCAGGTCCGAACCGTTCATCCACGGATAAAATCGAGGCCGCTGATCGACGTAACCGATGCTCGCTTTCGTGCCAGCGGAGAGATTCCATGCGTCTTGGCCATCGATCATGGCGCTGCCCGAGTCCGCTTTCAACAGTCCAAGCATACACTGGATCAAGGTCGTCTTGCCAGACCCATTGGTTCCCAGCAAGCCTACAACAGAACCTGCTGTGATCGACCAGTCAACATCACGAAGTACTGCGTGTTTGGCAAACGACTTGCAGAGTTTGGATATATCAACTCGTACGTCTGGCTTATTCATTGCGGTTCTCCCTCAGGATAGATTCCACGACGGCGATAATCTGTGGATTGGTAAGTTTCAATTGCACGCCACGTAGCACCGCCTGCTCAATCAGCGGACGAAGTTCTGTTTGCCGCTCCTTGACGGACGCCGACGATGGAACGCTTGGCTCAGCAACCACCATTCCCATGCCCCGCATGCGGATTAGAACGCCATCAACTTCCAGCCGCGAATAGGCTTTACTGATGGTCATCATGTTGACATCGAGCGACTCCGCCAATTTTCGAATACTCGGCAGAGTGTCCCCTGGCGTCAATCGTCCGCTCAGCACGAGCGCATTTACCTGGTCGATGATTTGCCGGTAAATCGGCACACCAGAGGAAGGCGAAACGGAGAAGGAAAGCTCACTTGACTGCATATGTGCATTACTTTAGTAATGCACGTGGCCATTGTCAAGCGAGTGCGAAGGGACCGTAACATAGTGTGGACAGAGAACTAGTTGTTTCCAGCAATTGGGATCGGTTAATCCCGTCAATCAATCGTAGAGAGTAGGGGTGCCCAGAGATCAGCCAAATGCGGAATTCAAGACCTTCGCATGGTCAGTTAAAAAAATCGCGGAAATTGCGAACTTTGATGTCGCAAACTCTCATTTTCACCCCTCTCTATTCATGAAGCAAAACCTAGATGCGACTGTCTCGCTATGCGAAATTCACCGTAGTGCAAGAATCATACGAACCAGTTGAAGCCCTATTTAGCGACACTGAAAGTCGCCAACGAACTCAAACCATAGCCAAGGAGGAGCTTACAGATGATTCGAAGACTCGTAATTTTGCTGTTGACGGTTTGGGCCTCAACGTTGATTCATGTCGGGCCAATTCTCGCACAGGGACTTATTCGCAAGCTTCAAAATGACGGAGCTTGGTCGCGATTCCGGGTTACGGGGCAATACGACGTTTCCTGGCTAGGCAACTGGAGGGAGTTTCCTAACGAGTGGAAAGACCATTTTGCAGCCATTCCGGATTTTGATCACTGGGAAGCGGAGTTGGTAATTTCAAGCGTCGGTACGGAGGAGATCGGTGGAGAACAATTGCGTTGGATCGAACTCTTTCTGAAGAACAAAGCAGATGGTGAAGCGGAGGGACGCGAAGAGGACGAAGGAACGTTTCTCAGGATACAAGTTGCGGAAAAGGTCATGTCCACTGGAGGCGACCTACTTGAAAATACTCGCAAAGCGCCCTTCGGGGTCAAACAAATCTGGGAGACTGACGGAGTTACCATCGAGGATTCAGGACCCTATGATCCCAAAGACAAGAACTGTGACGGCCCCGGCACGATCCGCCGAGGTAATACACATATAGTATTGATTGAGAGTGGAATCGGAGCCGTTTCTCGCCTTAAGTCGCTTGCAACGAAGTCGCAACTATCCGTTAGCCCCACAATCCAAAGCACACCATAATGCGAGACACACCGGAACTTGTTGAAGCAGCCAAAACTGGCGACGGTGACGCAATTGCTGCACTTGTTGAAAGGTACCAACGCGCAGCGATTACCACTGCTTGGGCGATTACCCGCGACTTCCATCAAGCACAGGACATCTCACAAGAGTGTTTTGTGATCGCATTTCGTCGCCTGGGATCGTTGAAAGCCAACGAGGCCTTCGGGCGATGGTTATTGATCAGTGTACGTCGGGCTGCAATTCACTCTCAAAAATGTATTGCCCCTAAACTGGATGAATTGCATTTCACGGATGTTCCAGATGTACAACCCAATTGGTTGAGTGAGTTTGAAGACATTTTGCCGCTGATCGACCAGTTGCCGTCACATGAGCAAGAAGTCGTTCGGTTGCGTTACCTAAGCGATCTTGCCGTCGAGGAAATCGCTTCGATTACAGGTCGTCCCGTCGGCACCGTCACGAAACAGCTTTCGCGAGCCGTGGCACGTTTACGTTCCCTTGTATTGGAAATTGAATTATGAATAACGATCTACTAGAAACTGCCGATGACAACAGTCGCGATATTGAACGACGTCTTAAGTCGTTTGGAAATGCAATTGAGCACAACCTGTCGATCACGGATCGTGTGCTCAAGCAATTGGGCCGTGACACCGTTCGACAATCGGACACATCTTTGTCTCAAGATTCTCGTTCCCGTTCACTTAATAGGAGCGAGGGAATGAGTGCGATACAAAAATTTTCGGTTGGAGCCTTAGCAGCTACGGTCTTGTTGGCCTTGCTGTACTCAGTCACCGATGCACGACTTACTTTCGCACAAGTTGTTGCAACCATACAGAATGCCACAAGTTGTTCGTGCGACTTACGGATGAACGCGCGGGGCGATTTAGGTCGTGACATTGCTCAGTCAACAGGCAAATGGTACTGGCAGGCGCCCGATATTTTTCGGTCTGAAGACTTTAAAGTGCAACAGGATGGAAAGCCTGACCCAGATGCCAGGGAGGTCAGGATCTTCTCAAACTCAACAAAGGGCATTGAGCTGGACACCAAAGACAAGACATACGTCGAAATACGGCCGTTTAGCGGGCCAATGTCGCCGCTCATGATGTTGCAGAATCTAAGCGATTCGGAAGCGGCGGCATCGAAAAAACTCGGGGTTCGAGTTGTTAACGGCATCCAATGTACTGGGTTCGAGATCGAGCTGGAGAAAGTCGACCCAGATACAGGTGAGGACGGCAAGTTGGAAGTTTGGATTGATAATCGCACCCGACTTCCGCAGCAAGTTTCGATCTCCATGTTGAGTAGTTTGGTTCCTGTTGAATTGATCATGGAAAACTTTCAATGGAACGAGTCCTTGGATCAGGATCTTTTTTCTGTCGTTCCACCAGTCGGATATTCTCCAAAAAAACTGGACGCGAGCCAACAGCGGTCTCACGAACAAGTTATCGAGGGTATCGTTGATGCCTTCCGGTTATACGCTGAATTGAGCGGTGGCCAATATCCACAGGTCAAAATGATTTACGGCGACGTGGCGCTAGACAATCTCTATAAATTCGCAGGGATTTCACTCGAACAATACTTGGCAGCAATTGAAAAAGATAACAAGCTGATAGAGAAGGATAAATCGCTATGGAACAAGTACAGCCGCATTTCCGAATCGACGAGGAATTGGGCAGAGCTGAACGGGATCATGCGTCACGATGCCTCGGCGACATACAGCGGTATGACCGTTGGACCAAAAGACAAGGAGAAAGTGCTTTTCAAGTGGCGACGTGATGACGGTAAGGATCAAGTTATCTACGGAAACTTGCGAGTTGATGTGCAAAGCCCGTAAGTCTAGCGGGTGATATCAACGGTCAACATGGGACCGCTACGATCGCGAAACATCTCCGGCGAACCCAAAACGTTTCGCGCAAGATAACGTCCCTCTCTTTTTCGAACTATGATCCCGCCGAATCGCGTACATCAGAGGATGCCTTAGCTAGCTAGGCCAACTCCCGACAAGATAGGTTAGCTCTTGGCCTCAATTGTTAGTTTTGATGCTGCATCTTGACTCAACAGTGCCTTCACGACTTCAGCTAGATCCTCTGCCGGGATATCGCTGACGAGCAGTGTTTTTTCCGCATCGAACAAGAAGACCGATGGGAAGTTCCGAATGCCCCATTCGGTAGCGATCGGTCCGCTGGCTCCATCCCACGCGACGTTCCAAGTCATCTTTCCTGCTTCGATTGCTTCTTGCGTTGTTTCGACACTTGCATCAGCCATCACGGACAACACCGAAACCTTGTCAGGATAGTCGCGAACAATATCACGTAACACAGGGTACATTCGCTCGCACGGTCCACACCCTTTGTATGAGAACTGCACGATAACCAGCTTTCTCGCTTGATCGCGTAGCGCCCATTGGTCGCCGGTGACCAGCTTGACCTCCAGTTTCGGAGCATCCCCTCCGGGACTTAAATGCTTTGCACGAAACGACAAGCCTTTTGCCAAAGCTGCGATGGTAGGTCCCTGAGCCGTTCGTTCGGCATCCTCGGTTAGAACAATCCCTTTGGGATCAACCGTTTTGAAAACGCTCACATGGTATTCAGTTGCATTGGCAGTTAGGGCGTCGAGTTCGCTGATTGCCGCAATTCTCCACTGCTGAGCCTCAGTTTCGCTGGGATAGTTCTTTTTCAAATACTCTTGCATTCGAGCGATTTCAGCCGGTTCGGTGAGTTCTTCCACTCCACTCGCGGTCATGTCCCTGTTGGTAACCATTTCGAGTTGCCATCTAGCTTTGCAGAGGCGAGCGGACTCGCGAACAAATGGTAAGGTTCCTTTGGTGTCAATCAAACGAGCGAGCGCATCGCCAGTGCTGATCCCATCATGTGCCTTTAATCGCTCAAAGGCGATTGCGAGGTCTTTCAGATGGCCATATTTTTCCAGGTGAACGAGCACTGTGTCTAGCGCTTGATGAACGGGCCTTTCCGTTCCCGGATAGCTGCTCGCAAGCAAACACAGATGCACGACCGTTAAGCATCCGATGGGCTGGCCGCGAAATTCGCTTTCCAAAGCTACCAGTTCGTCCAACTCTTTTTCAATGGGAGGAAATTCACCGCCACGGCTTTGGCGTTCCGCTTCGTCCTTCAAAGATCGAACCTCAAGCGTATGAGCGTCGCGCTTCTCGCCCAGCCTGCTCATGGTGTCAATCAAACGATCCATTCCGCGATCCGTTCCTTCTTCGGAATCCGTCGTTTCTCGCGATGTTTCCGCAGCGACTGGATTCGCAGATTGCTGAACCTCCGTTTGTGAACAACCAACAGGGAGAACCACGCAAATGACAATCGCGGTGAGAAAAAAACGGCGAGTTCCATCAATACAAAACATTGCAGAATCCTCTTAAAGAGTCCTAAAGTTATTTGAGCCCAACTTAATCGTTGCGCGGCAGTGACCCGCTGTTCAATCCGAAAATTCGAATCTCATACTCGTAGGGCGGAACCCACAAGACAAAGTCTTTATCGCCGTCGCGAAACATGACTTGATCCAAAGCGATGGAATCCGTCGATTCACGACAATCATTGCCGCATCCTTTCTATTGGGTGAACTAAGCCAAAAAATTCGGCGAATCATCAATTCACATCCGAACGCAACAGTTGGTTAATGACATCCGACAAGAATTCTCCCGGGATATCGAAAAGCAACTTATGGTCGGCACCAAATAGGATGACGGAAGGAAAGGTTCTAACGCCCCACTGTGTCGCAATCGGTCCGCGTGCGCCGTCCCATGCCACGTTCCAAGTCATCTTTTCGGAATCGACAATGTCCCGCGTGATATCGATGCTCTCATCAGCCATGATGGACAAAACAGAAACCTTGTCAGGATAATTGCGAGCGATATCTCGCAGAACGGGATACAACTGTTCGCATGGTCCGCACCCTTTGAACGAGAAGTGAACGATCACAAGCTTCCCGTTTTGATTGCTTAAGGCCCACTTATATCTTGTGATCAGTTCGACCTCTAGTTTCGGTGCCTCACTCCCAGGGGCGAGATAATTGGCTCGAAACGACAAGCCCTTGGCAACGGCAGCGATCGTCGGGCTCTTCTTGGTTCGTTCCGTGTCTTCGGTAAAAACGATTCCACTCGGATCAGCGGCTTTGAATACGATTGCATGGTGATCCGTTGCAAAGACGGCCAGTTCATCGAGTTCGCTGAGAGCCTGCTGCTTCCATTGTTTTGCATCTTCTTCACTTGGACAGTACTTTTTCAAGTACTCTTGTTTCCTCGCGATGTCGGTCGGATCACTCAGCGTTTCCAGATCACTCGCGTCCATAACCCTGTTCGCAACCATTTCAAGCTGCCATCTGGCTCTGCAAAGCCGAGCGGACTCGCGAACAAAGGGCAAAGTGCCATCAGACTCAATCAGATGCGTCAATGCGTCAATCGTTTTCATTCCATCATGTGCCCATAGACGTTCCAATGCGATTGCCGTGTCTCTCAGATGTCCGTAGTTGTGCAAATGATCCAGTACGGTGTCAAGGGCTTTATGTACCGGCCTGTTGGTACCGGAATAGCTGCTTGCAACAAAACTCAGTTGCACGATGGCAATTATTCCGGGAGACTGGCCACGATACTGCCTTTCCAACGCCACCAGTTCCTCAAGTTCACGCTCCATGGGCGGGAACTCACCGGCAAGCTTCTGTCGCACCACCTCATCATCCAATGAATGAACTCGTTTTGTGTGAGCGTCCCGCTTGAAAACAAGTCTGCTTATCGTGTCGATCACCTTGTCTGTGCCGACATTTGAAAAAGTTGAAATGTCGTCGGGTAGCTTAGGGAAAGTGGCAACGGACCGTTCATGAGCGCGCGCGGGTAGCAAAAGGAGAGTCAAAGCACCCATTACCAATAGCCACCATCCGCTGCACGATATGCTCAACCGAAGGTTGGGATTCGCGAGCATCTGAATTCTCCGTTGAAGTGCGGACTTTCCACCGAAAGTTACTGCCAGTACCGGTCGTAGCAAGCTGCCGGAGTTGATGAAATCGACAACGGTCAAAAGCGTCTGTGCATACGTTTTTCTAGACTCCGAAAGCTGTTTTAGAACAAGTGCATCGCAGCAACATTCGGCGGCTAGGTTCAGTTCGCGGCGTGCAAACCAAACCACAGGATGCCACCAAAACAACGATATCACGAGGAATTCGAACAGATTGGTCCAATGATCTTTGCGAGAAAAATGCGCAAGCTCATGCGCAATCACGTGCCGCAGTTCGTTGTCATTCAAGGCATCGGCCATTTGACGCGATAAGACGACCGCAGGACTCCCTGGTTCAGCCCAAAGCATCGGTGCAATTGCCGACTCAACAAGACAGAGTCTAGGCATCTTTTTGAGTTGAAATCGGCACGCCAACTCGCCAAGCAAACTCGAAACGCGAGCTGAGTTCACTAATTCCTGATGCAAGAGACGGCGCACTCGCCGAAACTGACGAATCGCGGCAAACCAGATCGTTAGCGTGACGAGCGCGCTTGTCGCTAAGAAAACGATCGTGACACTGCGCCAAGAAGGCTCACGGAGTGCGTTGCGTGCGTTCGACTTCTCGCTATCGGTATTGTCAGTATTATCGCGCAAGAAACCTGCCAAGGCATCGATCGGCGTGACAGTGCCGGCTCGCTTGAAGACGATTGACTGAGGTGGTTTCCGAAGCGGATGCCATTCAGAAGCGAGCGACGTCGGCACGTCAGGCAAAGAAGTCAGTGCCGGGAATATGGGGACTGGAATCATGGGTGGGGTTAGTAGCTTCAGCAGTACCAACAACCAGATACCGTGGCACAGGGCTGGCCGATAGCGAACCGGACCAATCCGGCAAACGCACCACGCCAGCAGCGCGAACGGCACACTAAGACAGAGATTCCACCCCAGCAAGGTTAAGGCATAGTTCAAATTGAGGCTCCTAATCTCGCATATTCTCGATGATCTTGCCGATGGCAACACGATCCGCTCGCTTGAGTTTCGCTTGATCCAGCAACGACAATAGCAGTGGCGTGAGCGATCCCCCAAAGTGGCTTTCAGCCAACCGTTTCAAGTGCTTGCCAACATACTCCTGCCTTGTGATCTCGGCGAAGAAACGATGGGCAAAGTCGGTCTTGTCGACTCGCACGAGGCCTTTTTCCATCAATCGATCCAAGAAACTCTTCACTCCGGCATGGAGCGAGTGTTCGTGGCGGCCATACATTTCTAATACGATTTCGCGAATCGACGTCCCTTGAGGTCGATCCCAGAGAATTTCCAGCACCGACAATTCGGCGTCCGTGACCTCTTCGATCTGTTTTGCCATGTTCATTCACCCCTAACAGATTCTAATGCACTTCGCATGAGATTCTAAGGTGTTTTGCATGAGAGTCAAGAGTCAAAAAATGCGGCTCCCTTTTTCCTTCGCAGTTGGGATTCTGCGATTCTTAGATTGGTCGAGCTTTATTGTTAATCATGACGCAAGGCAGATATCGTCCGCAGGCGCTCCGATGAAGATCAATTCTCCGGCGGCAACTCACCGGTTGGGAAGGCGTCGCACGTGTACGGCTGTATCACAGACGAAAGATAGCGAGTCCGAAAAGGAGTGCCAAACCGCTTGCCCTGGCTGTGGCGGGGCATTGATTGGGAGCCTTGAGAAGTTTTGATACTCAAAAAACGACGTCGTTCTGCGTTTGAGCGGAGTCGGGACACCGCAACTTTGACAATCGCCAAGCTGTCCTCGTAGATTGTCGTCAACCAAACTTGTCCGTCCAACAAACAAAAAAGCCGAGCAACTTTGATAGGTACTCAGCCTTTTTGAGTTCGTTTGAGATTTCGGTACGCAGAACCTTGATCTCTTAGTTGGTGATGAGGAACGATCCGTTATTAGCCACTGGCAACAATGGCATTCCTCGATTACCCGAAACGTTTCTGCTGCCTGCGTTTCTGCCTAGATAGAAAACCAATCCGGCCGATGCGTTCCATTGTTCTTCAGAAGCACCCACGAGCCCGGTTGCCGAACTTGGAACAACATAAGTAAAGTTGCCGAACAGTGACGTGCTCTTGCTCACGGGCGCCAAGTTAATCATGCCTAATTGCCAAGAAGCTAGATCAGCACGGTCAAATGCACCAACGTACATCATGCTGTTGCCACCGAACGCCCATTGGTGTCGCAAATACGCGTTCGATTGATTCATGGCACGAATATTTGTCAAAACCGCTCCCGGTGGAAATCCGAGCGAGGCCGTATCTTTATTAATATGCATCGTTCCCCAAAGACCAATTTCGTTCGTTTCGTTGAGAGCGTATCCAACGATGCTGCGGAACTGGCCCAGCTTTACTTCATTGTTAGCCCAACCCCATTGATGTCCGATGAACTGATCGTAAACGGTGCCCCAGCTAATTCGATCGCCAGCGCACACGTCGCTACGCTTGTAAAACCCACCCGTTAAATAAACTTGCTGCTCGAGGGAGTCGTTTTTGATTGGGGCAACAGTTGTTCGCCCCTTAAGATCGTAAACGCCGTAGCTCGCCCCAACTTGGGCTCGGACTCGCGACTCTCCCAGTCTTAGCCCCGTATTGAATCCCGTGACGGCACCAAAGCTGTTACCCAACGAAAAGGGTAGAGGTGAAAAACCGGTTAAGCCGCTATCACCAAGCGATTTGTACGTGTCCGCACCTGAGAATACTTGTGTATTGTCGAGCCAGTCTCCCACGCCATTTCCGCAGCCATTGCCACATCCATCATTACAGCCATTGCCCAATTTTTGGCCGCAGCAATTTCCTAGACTCTTGCATCCATTGTCACAATTGGGCCCCGATTCACAGAAGCTGGCCAAGGCAATTGGGTCGCTCGACCCGTCAAACATCGTCTTGGTAGACACGTACGTTTTTTGACCAAGTTGTCCGTTCACGGGATCGAACGACTGCGCTTGTGACGAACGCCCGGCGACCAGCGTCGTCATCCCTAACAAGAATAAGTGGAACACTTTTGACATCGAATTTACTCCCTTAAATTGATTGTTTGAGTATCGATCGTCTCCCGAGCTTTCGGATGCAATGGCGACCGGATTCTGCGTTACCACCCGCATTGATCGCGGATTTGGAGCTATTGCGGAGACATCATGTCTCCTTGTGCAGCGGCTTCGATGGTATGTTCCTGGTAATCGAACACCAGTTGTCAAAACCAAGCGACTTTCAGAGTTAGTCGTATAACCGGAACAACACGCAGGAATTGCCGATGAACTGCTCAATACCTGTTAAGCTGTAGGAGTTGATCGGGGAGGAACATACGTCTCGAAATCAATCGCGGCAAAAAATCACCGGTTCGGCTTGATTTAAACGGAAAGCGAAAAAAATTGCATGACGATTTTTCCACTGGTAACGATCATGGCAGTCATACGTGCGATGATCGTATGTGCTTGCATGAATTAGCCAATAAATCCATCTTTTTAGATTCGTATCACAACTTCTAAAGGGGGTGTCTGGCGCGACACCTGGATTGTAAAGCTTGTCATGGTTTTCCGATGGGTTTTTTGGAATGCAAACCGTTGACAATAAGCAGACCTTTCGGGCTGAATGGGCATCTCAGGATATAGATCGCAATTGTTGCGATGGAACCTGGACGAAGCCCGCTTATGACCGAATGACGCCACTTGCTCACGCCGGACGCGGCTTGGACCGAGTATCCACGCGCTTGCGTTTGCTTAGGCACTAAATTTTAAGGCTGGAATACATGGAACGCCAACGACCGCCAATTGAATCTGTCCATTGTGAGAAGATTCGAGCCAAGTATACAAATCTCCGATGTTGTTATATGGTGCGCCTCGCACAGGTACGTCAAGATCCGGCCCTGGCCATAACATACAAGTCAGCTGAATGTGCGGGTCGCGTCCCATGCGGCAGTGCTCCATCGTCGGGCGGTCGTATGTGAAATCACCTCGCAGCAGGCTCTATTTGCATTCTGCCAATCGCCTTTTATCTCACACCAGCACTTGGGCACCATCGCAGCTAGGCACAATCGTGTGGGAATCGCAGAGTTTGTCGTTAGGAAGCGGACGCATGCGCGAGAGTTGAACGTAGGTATTGGACCTGTGGCCAATCATTTGATTTTCAGATCGGTGACATACTCTAGAGCTACGACTTGCCTGCTGCCGTCGCTATGACGGACGATGATTAGACGCTCATAAACATCCACCTTGGCGTCCTCTGGAATAGGTGTACCCGAATTCTCGCTCACCGTCGCCAAACGAGAGTACTTCCAAATCAGGCCTGAAACAGCAGTTTCGGAGTCCAACGGCTTGTGCGACTCCGAACATCCAACAAAGAAGATCGAAAAAGCAATTATCGCGTAGTTTATCTTCATAGACTTTAGTGATGCCTAAAAACGAACAGCAATCCAATCCTGCAGTTGGGAAGCGAAAGGGCATCCGCGTTCTTGCTGAGAAGGGCCTCAGTCTATACTACACAGCCGTCTTACAGCATGAATCCAGTTCCGACGTCGGCAATGGGAATGAACTAAATCATGCAAAGCGGCCAATGTCCGGCTTGAGATACGGCCCAGATTTTTTTCGGGGCGAAGTACCAAATTCTTTCTGTAGGCGGCCACAAACGTTGGCCGCTTTGTGCTTCGGGGTAGGACACCAGACTTCCCAAGCCGCATTACTTCACATTCAGCGGAAGAATCTTGCCCGTAAGTCCGAAAAATCGACTTTGAACTGTCCAAATAGGGGTAAATCCGATTACCATTTGTGAACATTCCGCTAGGGGCGTGAGATTTTGGCGGCGTGCGAACGAATTGAGACTAATCCGGAAGTGGAAGCCCTGGCCCCGGTGACCGAACGACTGGCGCGATTGGCGTCGAGATTTTGAAAAGGTGAAAGTTTGTCAGACTACTTGATGTTAACAGGTTCGACCGGATTGCTTGGTCGTTACTTATTGCGAGATCTATTGGAAAGCGGTCAACGCCTTGCACTTTTGGTTCGCGGTTCAAAACGAGAAACAGCATCGGACCGGGTTGAAGCAATTCTGCAGTATTGGGAGCGTCTGTCAGGCAAGTCACTTGCCCGACCAGTTTTGTTAGAAGGCGATATACGCAAACCGTGCTTGGGACTAAGTGGCAATGACAAACGATGGGTTGCAAATCATTGCACCTCGATGATGCACAGCGCTGCCTCGCTAACTTTCCACGCTGATGGAACTGGCGAGCCGTGGCATACGAATTTTGATGGCACTCGAAACATGCTCGATCTTTGCGACGCTACGGGATTGCGAAAGTTGCATTATGTTTCTACGGCCTATGTGTGTGGCCTTCGACAGGGTCGGATACTGGAAACCGAAGTCGACTGCGGCCAGTCCTTCCGCAATGATTACGAAGAAAGCAAACTTCGAGCGGAAATGATGGTGCGCAACGCCGACTTCATTGATGAACTAACCGTGTATCGCCCCGCTGTGATTTCGGGTGACTCGAAAACGGGCTATACAAATACATACCACGGTATCTACTTGTACTTGAGACTTATGGCGTTGATGGCACCGCGACAGCCACTCGGCCCAGATGGAAAGCGGATCACCCGACTTAGATTGCCGGTACAAGGCGATGAACGTCGCAATGTTATTCCGGTTGACTGGGTATCCAAAGTAATGACCCACTTGTTTCTAAATCCAGAAGCCCATGGTCATACTTTTAACTTGGCTCCAGACGTTTGCTTGACTGCTAGGCAGTTAACAGACGCGGGCTATACATTCTTTAATTCGACGGGGGTTGAGTATGTTGGATACGCGCATATTGATCCTGCAACATACAATGACCTTGAAGCCGCGACGCTGCCTGGCCTGGCTATGTACAACAATTACGAAAGCACGGATCCAACGTTCGACTGCACAAATCTCAAGCGATTCGCCAGCCAATTGCCTTGTCCGCCGATTGATGAAGCGATGATACATACGTATATCCAGTACGGAGAAGAAGATCGTTGGGGCAAGCGACGCAGCGAAGCGGCTGTCGTTCCATGGCATGCCGCCGACTACTTTCGAGAGTTCCAAGTGGCTGACGACATCAGCTGTGGAAATACCATATCTCGCGTGTCAATTGATTTAGTCGGACCTGGTGGCGGTCAGTGGACGCTAGGCCTGCTGCAAGACGGTACGTTGACCTGTATCGCTGGCGTTCACACCGACGCGGATTCGTTACTAAAGCTGAGCGTGGCGGAATTTCGAAAGCTAGTCGCATGCCCCAAGGACTCGAAGACTCAACATGCGATAGAGCAGCTTTTCCCGATGTCAAGTGTCATGACCTTTGAACCACAGGCCCCAACCGTCCGCGAGCGAGTGTCGTAATGCTGGTACAAGACACTTGAGTGAGGACAAATGAGCACGATTCACTTTGCGTTTTTTGGGATCTTGCTCACGTCAGTGCTGCTCCAGTTTTACTTGGTCGCGTCCTTTGTTTATCGGTTACGGAATTGGCGACAACCGCTACTTGAGAACGAGTTTTGCCCAAAGGCGGTCGT
The DNA here is from genome assembly GCA_031368325.1 of Pirellula sp. Taxonomy (GTDB): domain Bacteria; phylum Planctomycetota; class Planctomycetia; order Pirellulales; family Pirellulaceae; genus JBKCUI01. The sequence goes on along the minus strand of JANMNR010000386.1, from coordinate 13,547 downwards.
TGTTTTGTGCTTGAGAGGGGGCGATCCCTTTCTAACCAAGTGTATCGACGGTCTGCTCGCCCAAAACTACCCGGATTACGATGTTCGATTTATGGTCGACCATGCCGACGACCCGGCGATGCCCATCCTTAAAAAAGCGCTCGCAGACTCTGATTTCGAACGATTTCAAATTGAGGTTTTAGCGTCACCGCTGACAACATGCAGCCTCAAGTGTTCGAGTCTGGTTCAGGCGATTGATGGATTTCCAGATTCGATTGAGATCATTGCTCTGTTGGATGCCGATACCATCCCGCATCCCAAATGGTTGCGAGAATTAGCCACGGCGCTAGTGCCAGAGAACATTGGGGCAGCAACCGGAAACCGTTGGTATCGACCGACCCATTGCGGTCGCGGATCGATGATCCGGTACCTCTGGAACGCAGCGGCCATTGTCCAAATGTACTGGTATGGAATTGCTTGGGGTGGGACACTGGCAATCAAAATGGACTCGATTCACCGTTCCGGAATGCTGGATCGTTGGCGACTTGCCTACGGCGAAGACACAATGGTCCGCAGTCAATTGCTGACGATTCGCCAAAAGGTAGCCTTTGTTCCATCCTTGATGATGATCAATCGAGAGGAGTGTTCTGTTTCTTCGTTCAACAGTTGGGTAAAGCGGCAATTGCTTTCAGCCAGACTTTACCATCCCTTTTGGTTGCTCGTGGTTGGACATGGAATCAGTTCCTCGTTGGTTCTATTGTGGGGGATCGCAAGCGGTTTTGCTCTGCTCTTTGAAGCCGACTTCATTGGGGCTGGTCTGGTTTTTCTTGCGATATTTGTTTTTCACCTCTGCTTGACGAGTATGCTTCCGTGGATGGAGAAAGCGGTCTTTGCCATCGCGGAAGCACGCGGTGAGGACGTCCGTTGGCCGGGTAAGTCGAACTTCGCTGTTGTATTGTGGATCGCCTGGTTAACGCAATGGACCTATACGTGGGCGTTGCTGTGTTGTTTATTCCTTCATCGATTCAACTGGCGTGGAATCGACTATGAAGTGGCCGGGCCCTTTGACATCAAGATGCGCGGTTATAAACCTTTTCGCAGTGACCGTACTTCGGAATCAAGTGAAGTGATTCCTCATTCCATTTAGTTCCTGAAAGCAGTAGGGTACGTACCGCTGCTATTCTAAAAATAGAACGCCGAGTAACGAAGTAAAGTATCGCGTCAACTCCCAGCATTCGTTTCCGGCGGTCCCGTATCGGGGATATCCATGGCCGTCTTGACGTCCAAGCACCACCTTGGGATCGTAATGATCTGCCCCTTCTGCTCCAGCAAAACGATATTGGCTAATCGTTTTTGAAACAAAGGCTGTTTCGATGCGGGTTGAATAGAGGACCAGGGGAGACTTATGGTTTTGCATCCAAAGATCCGCAAGAACTGGACTGGCACCCAATGCAGAAAGAGGTCGTCGGCAGCCATGTGGACGCAAAACCCAAAGCTGACTGAGCCAATAGAGATGCTTTGGAAATTCTTTCGAAACGAATCAGTGCCGATGGGTTGTTCCGGAAACTTCTTGACCAAGGGAATCCATACACCAGTAGCAAAGGCACCAACAATGACACTAATAACAATCGCGTCCACGACGAAGATCAACATGACCAGCCAGAAGTTCATGCTATCAGCCTTGCTCTGTTATCGTATGCGGAAAGTCAAGTTGTTTGCTAATCAAGATTTCCCTCGCTAGTGAAATGGAGTTCTTTCAAATCGTCTAAGGCAGTTATGTTGCTTTTGTGCGCAACAGTTGTCCACAAACAAGCCGAGATCTCCATTTCGGCGACTGACAACGTGTCCGCAATGCGAACGATTCGAGCGTCAGCGGCGTTGGTAATGGGCAAGGATATCAGCATTCGTTCGATCGCTTCTTTGTCTGTGTCAAAAGTTATAGGGATCTTGGCACTCTGTGGAGTTAAAGCGGTTAGTGCATTGATGTTGGTTTTGGCGAAGTCGATTTCTCTCACCAATCGATTCGTTGTTGCGTCAGCCATCCCAATCCCGATTCCGTTGCCGTGTGTCTCGGGCGTTAGTCCACGAACAAAGATCCGACGAATAAATGGGGCGGAATGGTCGCCTCGCATCGGCAAACTATTGTAACCGTGAATGCTGCGGTTCACGACATTCGGGTCGAGTCCGGCTCCGCTGATGTTTTTGCCAATTCGATCGATAATCAGTAGATCTATCTCGTCGAACGGCAACGTTGGCATCATCAATTTGGATTCGGCTAACAATTTGCTTTCTGCGTTTTCCATTTCTTCGCTGGGTACGACAACAATGCGTGCCGTGTCATGGAACTGATTCTCAAGAATGGCCACCCCACCAAGAATCGGAGTGTGCTGGATCATCACGCGTGCTAGGCCTCGAATGACATGCTCGTAGCCGAGTTGGGTGGCCGCAAGATGCATGGCGGTAGCGCCAGCCCGTTTACCGAGACCGATCACGCTCATCTTCAGCAGTCCGCTACCAAGTGTACCAAAGAAGTCCGTATGGGGTTTGATGCGATTGACCAGAATGATTCCATTCGCGTCGAGCGCGTCGATGCTGCAATAGGCGGGGACACGATCGGCCGATTCGCCCACTTGCACAACGTCGAGGGATGAACGAAGGGGCACACCCATGGAGGCTTCGGTGATTCCATAGCTGGCGAGAATTTCGAGTTGGCCCCCCGCCGTTGCTCCGCCATGGCTCCCCATTGCAGGAAAGATAAAGGGGTCCGCACCCATCGCCTGAAGCCGGTCAATGAGTTCTTTGGCGATCGCCGCGAGGTTGGCGATCCCGCGACTACCGATGCCGATGGCAAGGCGTGAACCGGGCTGAATCCGAGATCGGATCTTGGTCAATTCTCGCTCGAGCGCGTCTCGAATCACGACGGGGGGCGTTGGAATGAAGTTCTGACGAACTCGAATCATTCGAGGAAATGCCATGTACTGAGCCGCATTCTTACATGAAAAGTATAGTAATTCGCCGGACTAACCTTGAGGGCTAAGTTGCAGTCGTTTGCTAGTCTCTTCGTTTAGTGTACGCGGAAATCGGGCGACGGATAGCGTTTGCACGTTTATTGAAAGCAGTCGGGAGTAAACGCGAAGGTTCACATTTTATCCGTGCTGTTGATCTGTTGTATTAAGGCTACCTTCTTTTGCATCCCCTAGATGCGAAGAAGACGAAGTTGTTTATGGCCTAAGCAAAGTCGGACTTGAGCCGACTAAAGTTAAAAACAGATCGTACTAATACCTCGAGATATTGGTCGAATCTATCAGTGAAAGATAGTGCGGCGTGCATCATGCCGACAATCCTGAAGTACTGCCGAAACAACTATTGATTCAGGATCGCTTCCAACTGCCGCAAGAGTTGCAGTAGCCGAACGTAGCTTGCCTCATCGCCTGGCGCTGCAGGCGCTATCTTACAGCCATTGTCTGCGATGAAGGCTTTTCGTACTGCCCTTGCGATGATGGAATTGGTTTGTGCTTCAATCTAGCTAAATCGCCGCTATGGGGACTTAGGGTGGAATCGTGATTCCTGATGTCGAAATTTACTTAGTCCTAAAAACCCGAGGCGATGAGTTCCTTATTTTGATTTGATGCTGATTCCAGGCAACGCTCCCGAACCGTTTAAAATGAACTGAATTGACTTAGAGGGGCTTCCATACGTGATCTCGGCGGAAGGACTGTTAACATGAACGACGATCCGGACGTGATCAGGATTGCGAAGCCTCTCGACACCATGGTTGTGCCATTGTCCTCAGGTGTTCAGAACGGCGAGACGGGAGACGAGGATAGTTGACGCCAACTGTTCTACTCTGAGCCCTCAAAACAGGGCCTTTGGCCTAGAACCATTCCCATATCCTCAAAGAAATTCGGGTAGGTTTTTTCAGTGCACTTGGGGTTCAAGATTCGAACTCCAGGAACCCTTAGCCCCACTAGTGACAAACTCATTGCCATCCTATGGTCTTGGTAGGTCTTTAAATCCACACCGGTCAGCGGCTTGGGGTGGATCGTCAACCCGTCGTCGTGCTCATCAACCGCAGCACCTAATCGCCGCAACTCACATGCTAAATCTCTAATCCGATCGGTTTCTTTATGACGATTGTGGGCAACGCCTCGTACACGCGTCGGTCCCTTGGCGAATAGCGCGACAGCGGCCAAAGTTTGGACCGTGTCGCTTATCGCGTTCATGTCGATATCGATTCCATGTGCCGCAGTTCCAGAGACTTCAATGAAATCGTTCCCGCTAACAACGTGACACCCCATCTTCGCAAGCACTTTGGCAAACTGGACGTCACCCTGGAGTGCATCGAAACCGAGGCCATCGACTCGCATCGAACCACCCGTAATGGCCGCTGCCCCCAAAAAATAACTTGCCGCAGATGCGTCAGGTTCAATCGTATACTCGCACCCTACGTACGATTGAGGGGCGTCGACGCTGTATTCAACCCCATGCCGTCCTTGTTTCATTTGCACCTTAACGCCGAAGGACTTCATGACGGCAGCCGTCATGTCCACATACGGCTTGGACACCAAGTCGCCTATCACGCGGATACCGACCGGCGACGATGCATAGGGTGATGCCATCATCATCCCGCTTAAGAACTGGCTCGATACATCTCCTGCAACAGATCCAATTCCGCCGCGAAGCCCGTTGGCTGACACACGCACGGGTGGGCAATTTGGATGCGTCGCGTTGAGGCTGACGACATTGGCGCCAAGCCCACGCAGCCCATCGATCAAGTCGCCGATGGGACGTTCTCTCATTCTTGGAACGCCGTCGAGAATGTACTCTCCGTGTGTCGTAGCCAGAGCAGCTGTCAAGAAGCGTATGGAAGTCCCGCTGTTGGCGATGTGCAAGTCGCCTTTCGTGTTAGCTGGCTGACCGTTGCAGCCCGTCATGCGAATGGTCTTGGCGGACTTATCCCAGGCAATGGTTAAGCCCAGTGTCATCCAAGCATCCACCATGACACAAGTGTCCTCGCTGTCAAGAACACCTTGAAGCACCGAAGTTCCATCGGCCATCGCCGCGCAAATCAAAGCGCGATTGGTAATGCTCTTGGAACCCGGAACGGTAATTCGTCCAGCAATGGGATGCAATGCAGGTTGAAAGGAGACAGCGAATGCATCCACGACAGTCATGCCTTACTTTTCAGCGATCTTCCAGAGACTCGATACGCCGCGAACATACATGGCGTTTCCTGAAATTGCCGGCGATCCAAGAACCGCTTCACCCAAATCGTTGGTCGTTAAAACTTTGCCTTCCTCATCACCGAGCACAACAACGAAACACCGCCCGTCGTCGCTAAAGACGTACAGGTTATTTCCTGCGACAACCGGAGACGACCAAATGCTCTTGGCGTCGGGCAAACGAGTTTGCCACTTGGATTCGCCCGAAAAAAGATCCCCGCATGCCAAGACGGTTCGGCTAATCGTGTACACACTCTTGCCTACGACCAACGGCGAACACGCGTTCGAACTCAGTTTGTTGTTTTCCCAAAGCTTGCTGGGACTCGCGCCGACGCTGGACAAATCAAATGCACTCAGTCCACCGGCTGGGACAAAAAGTCGTCCCTCGGCCGCGAACGACGATGGAATGGTCGAGCATCGCATTTTCATCTCCCACAGAATCTTGCCTGTCCTTGGCGAAACAGCCAGCAGATCTTCGCTCGAGTGCATCACGACAACCTGTTCGCCACTCAGCATCTTGACGATCGTTGGTGAAGACCAATTGGCTTGCTTCGGTCGATCCAATTTCCAAAGGATCTTGCCATCCTCGGCGTTAAGCCCGGCGGCAAAGGAATCTCCCTGACACTCAATCTGGACAATGCAAACGCCATCGACCACGACGGGGGAGCTGCTCATACCAACGTCATTGCCTGCTTTCGGGAAATCGGTGGAGAGCGAACGGTACCAGACCAAGTTGCCCTCAAGGTCCACGCACGCGAGGTCATTCGAGCTGTAAAACGCAAAAATATGCTTTCCGTCTGATGCAGGTGTCGGCGCGGCATTTGCGCTGGTTGGATGGCAGAACGGCCGGCCCCGAGCGACAAATTCCTGTTGCCACTGGATAGCACCGTCCTTGGTATTGACGCTCATCAAATGCAACCGTCGTTGATCCATTCCGCTGCTGCTGGTCGTAATGGCTTGATCGCCAATCACAATAACGCCACCCACGCTGCGACCTGGCAATTCGGTACGCCACGCGACGTTTACTTTTTCCTCGCCTCCAAAGTTGATGGGCACCTTGGAATCGATTGAAACACTCCCTGCATTGGGACCACGAAACATGGGCCAATCCGCATGCGCCGTGGTTTGTTGCGAAATCAATGCCGTCGAGAGACTGATTGCGATGAGCGTGGACTTGAAAAAACTGTGCATGTTGAATTTCATCGTTATCGTCCCTTTGTCAAAATGGCTTTGCCAGTGGAGTCGCAGATTCTCAGTTGAAATTGGAAGTCTTGTGCCCAAGGCTCTTTTTGTTCGTTCTGGCATAGCTTAAGCAGGATCTGGTTCTTGCCCGCCTTGAGTCGGATTGGTTCGGAGTATTGATCGATTTGGGTGCCGGTGTGGTAGACTTCGTTGGACATCACAAGCTTGCCGTTGACCCAAACCTTGTTCCCGTTGATACAGCCCAGTCTCGCTTCTGCATCTTGATCTTTCTCGGAATCGAATTCGGCGACCGCATAAATGATGCAGCCTTTTTCTTTGGCGTAAATGGTGGAAAGATCGATGGCTCCGTCGGGCGCGGTGGTGGTTTCATCTTTCCATTTGACGACTTCCGTTTTGCCTTGGTACTCGTCCTTGAGCGCCCCCTTAATGTAGTCGGATTCCACTGGAAAGACTTTGTCGAAATTAACCGTTCCCACGTTATCGAAAGGGCCGATCAATCGCCAATTCGGTATAAAGCCCAGTTGCCTCGACTGGTCAATGGTTTCTCCCTGTTCCTTGAGCTTTACGATGATCGAAACCACTTGGCTTGGATGGCGAGCGGCATCCAGGAGGGCCAAGAGCTGCTTGTTTTCTAACTTGGCTTTCGTGGCTTCGTCGATAGCCAAGAACCGAAGCTCGGGGCTTGAGTCTTGGTTCATTTTGGCGAGCAACTCATTTCGCAATGCTTCGTTATTCGAGGTCAACCATTGGAACACGATGTAACGCGCTTCACCATCCTGGCTTGAGTCCGACAAGAATTTCGTCAGTTCGGCTGTTTGCGATTTGCCGGACTTGCGATAGATCGAATTCGCAAGGCCGGAGAGCCAGTTGCGACCAACCGGCGTCGCTCCCTTCATGGCTGTGAGCGATTGGATCAGTGTGACGTCGTTCGCTTTGCCGAGCTGCTTGATCGCTTTGGATGCGGCAAGGGTACTGTCGTCACCTGAGGTCAGTGTCTGCAGAAGCTTAATCGACTCCAAGCTGCCTTCAGCCCGAGCGACTCTATAGCCGTCAAAAACGGAAAGACTGGAAAATGCAACAATGCCTAAGACTGTGCATCGGATTGCTGAGGGATATCGACTACCCATCTGGTGAGGCCTCTCTGTGAATCAACCTTGTTTAGAATCTACGACCGGAAGCTACCAATCGCAGACGAAGATTATGGAGGTTAATCCCAGGGAGCGAAAGGGGCTGCGGTCAGAGGTCTAGCGATTCCAGCTGACGAAGTTTTCCTTTTATTTGCAATCGTTTCGCTGGATCGCAGTTGATTAACAACTGCTCTGCGTAGAATCTAGCGGAATCGATAAGCGAGTTTTCTTCGGCCAATTCCAAAGCGAGCTCGAGTGCTCGTTGTCGAATCTTTGGCTCCGGGGGTGGGGCACGAAACATGGAAGCAAGCCGAAAGGCGGCAAGTGCATCCAAAGGTCGACTTAGCGTCTGATAGCACATACCCAATTGAAGACTCGCGCGAGCTCGTAGATCGGGCTCCGCTGCAGCTTTGGTAAGCAAGTCAATCGCTTCATCAAATCGAGCCAGTTGCCGCAACCCGATAGCCCAATTGATCAGTATCTCTTTTTGCTCAGGATGGCGACCGAATCGATCTCGGCAAACGCGAATCCGTTCGTTCGCATAGTTGATCTCAGCTTGCTCAAGTCCATATTTATTGGCTTCGGATGGGTCTTGTGCCAGTGTTGTCTTGGCTTGCTGCAGTAACTCACTAGCCTGGTGGAGCAGAAGCTCTTCGCGAAGAAGGACCAGCGGTTCGCATTCTGGACAAAGCTGTACGCCCGTTTCAAGGACACGCTTTGCGTCGCTCCAACGCTCTTGGTTGATATAGATTTGGCCGAGTTCAAGGTACGGTGGACTGTGGGCCGGTGCGTTTCGAATCTCCTGCTCGAGATGCTGAAACCGCTCGAGTGGAATCGAGCCACGTTTCGAGGGTTCAGAGGTGGTGTGAGGTCTAGCAAAAAGGGCATCGACATCCGCGAATCGGGACAGAAGCTTAGAGCCAACCTGCGACGGCGAAATGTTTGAAGCTGGATCGGTGGATTCGGGTGCCGTGTTCATGGTACCTCAATTGTAGCTCAATTGTACTACAAGTCGAAAGTGGTTCTCAACCTCTTAGCCAATTTGTTTGCAGAACGGCGTGAGACGTCTGGTGAGTAACTGGAATGGTTGTGAAACCGGAGGACTTCTGTTCCATTCTGCTGCAAAAATGGGAGCGATCCGGCTTTGTAAAAACGGCCCGTTTGGCAGTTCGCCATCGTGGCGATAGAGAGGCTGCCAAACGGGCCGTTATGCCTACGTCACCCAACAGTGGGCGAGTGGTCAACGGAGATCGTTTCTTAGATCACCAATTCAGGGTCGATTCCAGGTGTTGGAACCCAATACTTTCCATTTTCCGGCTGAATGGGTGCTTCGCTCGCAAAAGAACTCATTGCATCGGTGTTTGCCAGAGAAACCTTGCTGTTGAGGCATTGTTCCCATTTGACCACTTTTCCAGTGTAAGTCGCCATGCGTCCCATGATGGAGGTCATAGTGCTGTAAGCGCCATTGTCCCCTTCGTTTGGAATCACGCCTTTGCGGATCTCGCCAAACAAGTCGACGTGTTCTTTTGCGTGCCCATTTTCGTTCTTTGGAGCTGTCCAAATCACTTTGTCGTTGCGGTCGTAGATCTTGCCTCCACCGATATCGCACCAACCTAAGCTTCCATGAGCAAACTCGCTCACAGACGACCAGCAGCCTGGGATATGGCGGCATTGGCTCAGTAGCTTAACGCCGTTTTTGTAGGTGTATTCGATCATGTGGTGGTCGAATATCTGGCCGCTATCTGGACCCGTTCGAACTTGTCGTCCACCTTGGCCTTGGGCCGTCTCAGGTGGGCCGTCCATGAGCCAATTGATAACGTCGAGGTTGTGGATGTGTTGTTCGCAGATATGGTCTCCGCTCAACCAGTTAAAGTAGTACCAGTTGTTCATCTGGTATTGCAGTTCGGTTTGATCAGCCTCTCGCGGACGCGTCCAGACACCATCACCGTTCCAATAACATCGCGTGAGAATGATGTCTCCAATCGCGCCCTCTTTTAACTTTGCGATGGTCGCCTGGTATCCGGATTCATGGTGGCGTTGAAGACCCACAGCTACCACAAGCTTCTTTTCTTTTGCCAGTTTGTTGGCTGCAAGCACTCGTCGAACGCCAGGTGCATCGGTGGCAACAGGCTTTTCCATGAACACATGCTTGCCTGCATTCACTGCCGCTTCGAAGTGCATGGGGCGAAAGCCTGGTGGCGACGTCAGAATGACCATATCGATATCCGATTCGATCAAACGCTTGAATGCGTCGACTCCGACGAATGTTCGACCGGCAACGTCCACCTTGTCACCATGCTTGCTCTTGGTGATTCCCTTCAGTGCCTGGTCGATTCGGAACTGGAATGGGTCAGCCACCGCAGTTAGCTTCACTCGATTTTCTGGACCATTTGTATCCAGTGCCTGAGTTGCAGCACCCGTACCACGGCCACCGCAGCCAACCAGACCGATCTTGATCTCGCCGCTATCGAATGAATGGGCTGCACGGGCGATCGGCAGGCTGCCGACCAATGCGCCGCCAGCTAGAACGGTTGAAGTTGTCTTAATGAAATCTCGCCGTGAGTCGGCAGGCGATGGATTGGATTGATTTTCCGAAGGGGTCATTGCTGATGGTTCCGAGGACTGAAGTTAGTTGTCAAACAGAGTTACGGTTTTGCCTTCCCAAAATGGTTTGGGGAGGGAAATGATAGTGCCTCACGTTGGCCCCGCGAGAATTGAGGCAAACTCGCGTTTGGAGAAGAAGAGTTACTGAGCACAAGCCAACATGAAGCACCGGTGGGCTTAGCTGGGTTGACCGGAAGCGATGCTTCCCGAAAACGCAGCTAAGGGGTCACTTTTTCGCAACCAAGCCCAACTATACCTGCCCCATTGCAACTTATCAATCGGGCAACGACCACTTTCTAAAGGACTTCGAAGCGCCAACCTGCGACCTCCGCAAACGCGTTTCTCGCGACCCAGCTGGCTGTTTTGGCTAAAAACCTTCGTATTGAGGTGCTTCTTGGTCTTTTGACGCTTGGTTGAGGACTGAAATCACGCGCGTACGTTCGCAGCTTTTGTGTTTCTTATTCAAGGTTTACTAGCAATCATGAGCTTACTCTGCGGTTGGCAACGCACATTTGCCGTAGGGGCAAATCTCTCACCGCTATCACAACCGAGTGCGGTATTGGGCGTCACCGATTTGTTTGGCCTTTCGTCCAATCAAAATCGATTAGCAACCATGTCCGTTTGGTCCTATTCAGATTGGGGTTTTCCGTTAAAAAAGCAAGTTGTGAGCGGTGTTTTCCCAAATCAAAACTGAATAGGCATAAGCGAAATGGCAAAGAAGAGTATCTCGGATGTGGATTGTCAGGGCAAAGTCGTGCTCATGCGAGTGGATTTCAATGTTCCGCAGGATGATTCGGGGGCGATCACCGACGACCGTCGCATTCGAATGGCGCTGCCATCCATCGAATCGGTGGTCAAGCGAGGCGGCAAGCTTGTTCTGATGAGCCATCTCGGTCGCCCCAAAGGCAAAGGGCCTGAACCCGAATATACGCTTCGGCCAACCGCCGAGAGACTTTCCGAACTCCTGGGACAGCCCGTTGTCTTTGCTTCCGATACAGTCGGTGCCGACGCTGAAGCCAAAGTCAAATCGCTTCAAAATGGCGGCGTGCTGGTTTTGGAAAACGTGCGGTTCAATCCGGGCGAAAAAGATGGCGAACCGGTCTACTCTAACAAGCTAGCCAGCTGGGCCGACATCTATTGCAACGATGCGTTCGGAACTTGCCATCGATTGGAAGCCTCGATGGTCGCTGTTCCCACGGCCATGGGTAGCAAGCCCAAGGTGGTGGGGTTCTTGGTAGCCAAAGAGATTCAATATCTAAGCGATACGATCGCTAATCCTCAACGCCCATTTGTTGCGATCCTGGGCGGTGCGAAAGTCAGCGACAAGATCAATGTCATCCAAAATCTGCTCGGCGTTTGCGACCAAGTTTTGATCGGTGGAGCGATGGCTTACACGTTCTCGTTGGCTCAAGGAGGGGCAACCGGAAAAAGCCTTGTCGAAAAAGATAAAGTCGAACTTGCAAAGAAACTCATCGCCATGGGTGGCGACAAGTTAGTTCTGCCAGTGGATACCCATTGCGGCGACGACTTCAAAGGGAGCTGCAACAAACAAGTCGTACCCGCCGGTCAAATTCCAGACGGTTGGGAGGGATTGGACATCGGCCCTGAAACCGCCAAGAAATTTGCTGCCATCGTCGAAAAAGCCAAGACCATTGTGTGGAACGGTCCCATGGGTGTTTTTGAGATGCCACCATTTGATCAAGGAACGATCGCAGTTGCAGAAGCAATCGCTAAATGCGATGGAACAAGCATTATTGGCGGAGGTGACAGTGCTGCAGCAATCGAACAACTTGGATTTGCTGATTCAGTCACACACGTTAGCACCGGAGGCGGAGCGAGTCTTTCGATGCTAGAAGGAGAAAAATTTGCTGCGGTCGAACTTTTGGACAACTGCTAATTTTTGCTGAACCCCATTGGCGTAGTCGTTTCCCGCGACAATGGATTCTTGATGTACTGCCGGAAGCAGTCTTTGCAGAGATCAAACTGCTTCCGCTGGTAGACTTCGTCATCAAATACCGAACTGCACAAGTCGTCGGCTGAATCTAGCATATCCTGGATGTCATCGAGATGATCCGGATCATCGACCAGCTCATGATCTGGGCCATCTAACGCCGCCTCGATTTCGATGGTAACCGTGTATCTCAAGTCGGTCGAACCATCGATTTCGCGTTTGCATCTGTCACACGAATAGTGAATCACGATCAGAACTCCTCAAATATCGAAAAAAGCCAGGAAGAGGAAAGAGTTACAGTAGGGCACCATCGCATTGCCCTGATACGTCTAATCCTACAACGCGAAACTAGTCCTCCGCAAGCAAATTGTTTTTTTCGTTGGCAAGCTCTGTCGCATGTAACGATAAATGCCGCCGCGATCGTATGGTTCGCAACCATTGTTCGGACTAGCCAAAGCCGCCGACTCGCTTGCATTTTCTCGTTGCTCTGCCAATCGCTAGCAACGGGCTTGCCCTAGTCTTAATCCAACTGGCTAATATCGCCCGCCGAACGAGTAACGATCGCTCGCAGCCCAGCGGATTGCATCGATTCGCTAAGAAATCGTACCGAACCATCGAGCAATCCAACGTTGGCACCACCGCTATGTTGGCTAAAAATCTCGTCAAACGGTCCGCAGTTGTTATCCACCCATCGGCACGTCGCGGGCCCTCCATCGGTTAGCCCACCATCCGCCCGCAACAACGTATTCCTTAAACCGGTTACCGGGTCCAAGTCGACATAGTAAATTGGTGCATAGTCCGTACAGCCAAAACCGTCTCGGTCCGTTGAGCTTGGGCGGATCGAATTGGAGGGACATACAAACGTCGTAATACCCTGCTTGGCCGCCAAAATATTAGCAGGCGTTGCATTGTAAACGAATCGCAAGTCGAAGTTTTGAAAAGTGTTTGACTGCTCCAGCATGGGCAATATCGCAGTAAAGACGGAATGACGTCCAATCGTTGTCGTGGGAGGATTCTTCGAATAGTCCGTGCCTTGACCAGCCGCCGGTAGCCGGCCGAAAGTACTCTCGTAGTTCAATACAGACAAACCAAGTTGCTTGAGGTTGTTCGAGCATTGCATCCGTCTAGCCGCCTCGCGAGCGGCCTGGACAGCCGGCAAGAGCAACCCAACGAGGATTCCGATAATAGCGATCACCACCAAGAGCTCTACCAGCGTAAACCCCTTTCTAATCGCTGAAGGTGAATTCGTTCGAAAACTACACACTCGACGGCGATCCATGGTGCTACTCCCAATCAAAACGTCCTCACAACTCAATCATTCAAACATTCGCTTGATTGTATCAATGTCGCAAGGTTCGTCAATTTTGGACGAAGGTCAGCAAATGAATGCTAGCAAAACACTGGTGTTTTTGTTGTTTTTTCGACTTGACGGGGACCCCTGGTTTGGGACACGTTGTTAGG
>JANMNR010000380.1:0-8296 GCA_031368325.1 Pirellula sp. | reverse complement strand
GCTCAAGAGGCTTCGAAGCAAAGTGATCGCCGCTTGCCGCTGACCATCCTTCATTTCATTGAGCTGCAGCCCCTTACGTTTGTCCTTGGGGATGATCTGCCAGTCTTGGCGTTCTATACTATCGATAGGCATAGTCGCCTTACTCTTTTGTGACTCATCTAGCGACGCCATCCATGCATTTGCCGCCATTGCCGCCTTTTCGGTCACTCCGCCGAGTCTGGAAAAACTGTGCCCGAATGGAACCAAGCACAAAGCACTTGCGCAGATGCATACGCATGCGAAGACAAATCGTTTTAAAGTCATGTTTAAGCTCTCGATTGAGGTTATCTGGTAGGGATTCAGGGCAGGTATTTGGAATCTTGCGCAACCGCATGACGGGAGTTATTTGTGGACGTCTGCTCGCGGATCGTTTGGCAAGTGCTGTTGGTCTCGGTGAAAATGAAGTTTAGGCATGGCTTGAAGTAGGGCTTCTAACCCAGCATCGGTGGCATGACCTCCATCAAGATAAAAGGATTCCAAGTGTTCCATACTATACATAGATGTGAGCCCGACGTCAGTAATCTGAACCTCGACTAGATGCAAAAACCTTAGCGATTTCATTTTTGCAATAGTCGCCATGGCTTCATCGCTCAAGTTTGGACTCCCAATTCGGAGTAATACCAGTTCGTGCAATCCTGGCCAATCCTCAATTCCATCATCCGATATAATGCAGTTTGGTAGGTTGATCGAGGATATTTTCTGAAGCCCTCCGATGGCTTTTGCCGACCGATTCCCGACCCTCCCCTTCTCAATTCGAATCTGCCGAAGGCCAGCGAGGCTTGCAAGCGTGTCCGCAAAACCATCGGAAACTTCCGCCCGCGACAACGACAGCACCTCAAGTTCGGTTAGTCCAGCAAGTTGTTTAAGCTCCACTTCATTCACAGCTAGACTCGATCGAATTTCGCGTGTGTCACCTCGATGGATAGCCAACACTTGCTCATAAATCGACGGGCTCGGTGTTTCTTCCGCCGGTTCGCTCTTTGAACTGCAACCACAGGCGACGCAAATCAAGGAGAGGGTGACTAAGAAAAGAACTACATTTTTTGGATTAAGATCGAACATTGGGCACTGGTTTAAAGTTGGCAAACGGAGCTATTACGAAAAGCAAAGACTACCGCTGCTTTATATGCTGCTAGCGATTGCTGAACAACAGATGTGCGGCAAATATTGACATGCCGCGGTCACTGTGTCCGATGCCCGGTGCTGTAGAGAGCGTCCATTCGATTTTTATTCCCTTGGCCTTGGCCTGGCGTTGTCCAGATTCATAAAACGTGTTGCCGCGAGCGAAACGGTGTTCTCCTTGCTGCATCGCACCTTGGCTCTTGTTCAAATTTACGTCGTTCGGATCGACGTCCTTGGTACCCAGCAGTACGACGAGCGGACGTCGAAGAACAGCTTCGAGAACTTCGTTGGTTACTCCGGGTGCTCCTTTTAAACCGAAAGGAAAGTCGATGGTATTGTCTGGCAATGTCCACCATCCAGCGTTGGCCACAACGACTCTGCTGACTCGTGCATTCGGCTCAAAATACAAAAAGCGATGAGCGAACTGTGCGCCGGCGGAATGTCCGTACAATTGATAGGAGCTCGAGCGGTTGTTGGTTTCTAGCTTGACTCTATCGAAAATTGGTTCGATGAAGCTGAATGCCGTCTCATCCCTTGGTCGCGGTTTCCCAAGGCTATCAACCACAGAACCTTGGCTATAGTCCGAGTCCTTTGGGAAATCGACTCGCGAGAACTCTGGCGAGACAATCATGAAACCATGCTTGTTTGCCATCGGTATCCACTCGTCGCGATAGCGTTCCGCATCGCGATTGACTCCGTGCATAACGAACAAGATCGGTGTGTGGAAGTCGGCGGCATCAGGTAAGAAGTACCAAACGGCCACCGTCTTACCTGCGCGATTAAGCTCGAATCGGCCGCTCCCTGGAGCAAGCGAACCGTCGAAAGCAAGCGACGGAGCCACCAAGGCCGCCAGGAGAAGTAGTAAAGTCTTTATGTTGCTGTGTTTTGTTGGTTTCGTTGGTTGCTTTCGAAATAGCACGCCATAAATATACAATGGCTTAGTCAGTCCGACTAAGGGTTGAATTGAACCGGTACGACGGACTTCCAGTCCGTCGGTCCAAACGATTGTCGGTCCCAACGATTGTCGCTGCAAACGTTGGGCGACGGACTGGAAGTCCGTCGTACTCAAAAAAAACAGCTTTGACGACGCACTACTCTCACGTGGTCCTTGCTAGCAGACGTTGCATGTTGACGTTACAATATCGCGTAAGTAGAGTTCGAACGGCGCTGAGTATTGCCAAGGCAATGGATCATTCAATTTTGAGGTGACTAGCTATGGATCTCGTTCGATGAATTCAGATCTTCGATGGCATCACCCACCCCTCACGCGGCGAACGGCTATCCAAGCTGGTTCGATCGGAATACTGGGGCTAGGAATGAATCACCTAGCCGGGTTGCAGCAAGCACATGCATCGACGGGCAGCCTGCCCTTTGGTAAAGCCAAGTCATGTATCTTCATTTTCCTCTCAGGCGGCCTTGCGCAACACGAGAGTTTCGATATGAAGCCGAACGCGCCGGAGAATGTTCGAGGGGAGTTCAAACCGATCCCCACTAAAACGCCTGGCTTGCATATTTGTGAACACCTCCCAATGCTGGCCGACCGAAGCGAAATGTGGGCTTTGTGCCGATCCTTGACACACAGCTCCAACGATCATTCGGCGGCTCACCATATGATGCTGACCGGGCAATCGCAATTGCCAACGGGATTCAATCCCAATGGATCGAATCGGACCGATCGACCGTCGATCGCTTCTGTTTCAGGCTACGCTACCAAATCCAGCAACAACCTTCCGACCGCCGTGGTGCTTCCAGAGCGACTTGTGCATAACTCTGGCAGGATCATACCTGGCCAGCATGCGGGAGAAATGGGTGTTCAGCATGACCCTTGGTTGATTGAGGCATCTCCGTTTCACAGAACTTCCTATGGAGCGTTCCCAGAGTATAAGTTCGACCATCAAGACCGCGGCGATGCGGACAGTCGGCTGTTTCAAGCGCCGCAAGTTTCGTTGCCAGATGGCTTGGGAATGAAGGAAATCAATGGACGACTTCAATTGCTTGAAACGTTAAATCACCAACAGTTGAAGCTGGCAAGCTATGCAGAGACACAGTCCTTCGATCGTTTTCGACAAAGTGCAATTTCATTGCTGACGGGGAAGTCGATTCAAAGTGCCCTAGATGTGACCCGTGCAGACGAAGCCGCCTTGGATCGCTATGGACGCAACTCGTTTGGATGGTCGTTGCTGATGGCGAGGCGATTGGTAGGTGTTGGAGTCAATTTGGTTCAAGTCAACTTGGGCAATAATGAAACTTGGGATACGCATGGCAATGCCTTTCCGCATTTAAAGAACGCCCTGTTGCCGCCGACCGACCGAGCCTTGTCCGCATTGCTCGACGACTTGCAGTCCACTGGCGAGTTGGAGGAAACGTTGATTGTGATGGCTGGCGAGTTTGGCCGAACACCACAGATCACTTTGCTACCTTCTGCGTACAAACTGCCTGGACGTGACCATTGGGGGGCAGTGCAGTCGGTCTTCTTTGCTGGTGGCGGAGTGCGAGGCGGCAACATTGTTGGCAAGTCAGATTCCCAGGGGGCCTATCCAGCAGAACAGCCGGTCAAACCGGAAAACTTTGCTGCGACCATTTATCATGCGCTTGGTATTCCACCCACCGCAGAATGGCACGACGCAACAGACAGACCACATCAAGTTTACAACGGCGAATTAATTGCTGGGTTGTGAATCGTATTTGTTGCGACCAGCGATGGTGATCGAAATCGTTTCCATGAAGAACTGTGATAGTTACAGGAGCGTCTAAGGATCGAGGCCGTAATTGACGCTTGCCAGGTCACTTAGTTTTTTCTTTGCTCTTCGCGACAGGTTTTTTGATTGCAATTGAATCGCCAGGAACCACGGCGTCTTTGAGCAAGGAATCAAGCCGAGCACGCATTGCCTTGACTCGTTCTGGCTGTGTGTCTGCGAGATTCTTTGACTCGGCGATGTCATCGACAAGATTATAGAGCTCCAATTTGCCTGTACTCTTTTGGTCACTCGACTGATCCTCAGCATCCTTTTCCGAAGGTCCGACCAGCAACTTCCAATCCCCCATGCGAACGGCCGAAACGTTGGGCCGATTCCCAACCAGCAGAATTGCATCGTGTGGAGATTTTGCCGATTGGGTAATCACGGGCCAGATATCGAGACCGCTAAGTGGATTCGGTGGCTCAATTCGCGACCCCGCAAGCTTAACGAGCGTTGGATACCAATCGACGGCGTGAATGGGTTCGTCGATCGTTACGCCAGCTTTAATTTTGCCAGGCCAGTTCACGAACGAACTGACTCGAACTCCTCCCTCGTAGATAGTCCCCTTGCCTGCTCGGAGTGGAGTATTCATCGTTGCCTTGCCAGGTGCTGGTCCGCCATTGTCACTTGAGAAAATAATGAGAGTGTTGTCGCGAAGCCCCGCATCTTTCAGCGCTGATGTGATCTGCCCGATGGATTCATCGACCGCCGAGAGCATTCCTGCAATGGTTTGCCGAAGACTCGGCAAGTCTTTGTATGGCTCCTTATAGCTATCGGGAACTTGATGCGGACCGTGTATTCCATTAAACGGGACGTAGAGAAACAACGGCTTGTCTGCGGCTTTCTCCCGAATCACGCGACATGCTTCCTTTGCAATCAAATGGGTCGAGTAACCCGCTTCCTCCAACGGCACATCGTTACGATACCAATCGAGTTTCCCATCCCTTATATGAGTGAAGTAATCGAGCGCTCCAAACATGTGCCCGTATTGCCGGTCAAATCCACGGCGCGTCGGCTGATACGCTGTTTCAAACTCGCCAAGATGCCACTTGCCACATATCGCGGTCGTGTAACCGCACTCCTTTAACGTCTGCGGCAGAATTCGCTCATTCAATGGCAACCCCCATGGTGCCCCCGGACGAACCACATTGTAAACACTTGTTTGAGTCGCGTATCGTCCGGTCATCAATGCTGCACGCGTTGGCGAACAGACAGGTTGGACGTAGTACGATTTGAGAATCGCTCCCTCCTTTGCAAGCCTATCGATGTTCGGCGTCTTGATGTCCTTTCCGCCATTGAACCCGCAATCCGCGTACCCTAAATCGTCGACCAAGAAATAGACAATGTTCGGCTTCGTGGATGTTTCGGGTTCCAAACCGTAGAGCCTTGCGACTGCCAGTGAGTCGACGACATGGAGCGAAATGCAGAGCAAAAACAGACAAGCAGTTGATTTCATCGAGGACACCTTTGCGGAGATCGTCCGGTTTGATTGGGAGGAATGCCTCGACAATTGTACACCAACGTAGACGTCGCCATATCCTTACGCGGGCGGCAGAAATAGATTTACCTGCTGTACGACGGACATCCCGGTCCGTCGTGTGTTTCGACGGACTGGAAGTCCTTCATTCGGCATGGCGGAACAGCTATTCAGCCACAATGCTAAACCACATCGGCTTGCCATCTTCAACTTGTGCGAATCGAACCTTCTCTCCGTCGCTGGTTCGAGCAGAGACTTGGATCGGCCCTTGAAATGGAGCCGAACTCTTGATGCGCAACGTGACCTTCTTTGCCGTGTCGGTTCCGTGGATGGATTTGACGACTGGGCACTCGACCCCCTCGGGCGCCCCATGTAAACCAACTTCGATCTCGCCCGCAAACTCCGCCGCGCGTTCCAGTTTTACTTGCAGTTCGATTTCTTTGCCGACTACAGCTTGGATCAAATCACTCGAAACAGACGACTTGAAGTCCGGACGCAAAACCATGACCAATAAATTGAAATCGTAGCCTGGTCCTCCTCCTAGATGAAAATCTTTTACTGCAATGACGTATTCGCTATCGGCAGGAGCCTTCCAAATCAAATCCGGGTCTCTTTCATTTCCGACGTCGTCTTGTTGCGACTGTTGCTTGCTACCCTTATCCCAAATTGCGAGCGTAGCGTCCAACTCGGAACCAATCTCGCGAGCCACGAGTTGCATGCGATATTGCTGTCCGGCGGCACCTTTGAAACGAAAGAATTTCTGCAGCCCAGGTTGAGCGATCGTCCCATGCAGCCAAGCTGGTAACTCGATTCCCAATGGCGAGTCCATCGCATTGGCTTCGTCGGGCGCGACGGTTTGCAGGGAAAGCCTTTCCAATTGACTTGGTTGCCATCGATTGAGCACCGGATCGTCACCCTTTTCAAGCCGCAACCTATAGATCCAATCGGCTCCACCACCAAACGCAATCGTGCTATCGGGTGTTGTCGGAAAGCCAAAAACGCGAACGAAGTACTTGCCATCTTTCGTCGGCGTGAATTCCAAACTCGGATCAAGACCAAAGCGATCCATATTCTCAGCAACTACAAAACCACCTGCGTCCAAGATCTGAAGACTTGCATCCAGCGGCGATCGCAACATGGTCGCCGCATCCACAGTGGCTACGATTTTCTGACCTGCCACCAAAGCGATCGCAACCAAGTCCACGTCGCCCCGTTTCCCCAAGACACCTTGAAAGGACGCTGGCAACGAGGCGACCACGTTTGCCTCGGCTACCCGATTGTTCGGCTCAACCTCAACTTGCTCCACTGCATTGCCAATGAGAAACGGACGGGCCGACGTCGTCCCGTTTGGATGATACAATCGGAGCCAATGAAGACCAGGCTTTGCATTCGCATCAATAGTCGCTTTGAGTTTGCCAGAGGTTTCTTCAAAGGACCATTGAATCAACTCGGTATCGGACCACGCTTGAATCGGCCAAACAGGAAACTTGCCGGTTGCTTCCACCGCGACTACCGTCCCGGCTTGTCCTCCCGCTGGGAAAACGCGAGTTAGCTCAGGCCGCTCCGCTCCCTGTAGGGATCCGGTGATCGCGATGATGACACCTAGCACTCCAATGAAAGCAGCAAAGCCTAAGCCCTTCAGCTTGAAACACCGGACCGCTCGCTCCGTTCCGATACCTAGGCTACGAAAATCTCGCCACATTTCAGGCACGATTACATCAGCTCCTGAATGGGCGTATGGTCGCTTACCAAATGCGTTGGTCTGCCCGACGGCGTGTAATAGACTTTCGCCGGATCGATCCCCAGTTTGCGATAGACGGTGGATACGTAGTTCTCTGGCGACAGCACGCGTTCCGAAGCCGAATGCCCTTGGCGATCGGTCGCTCCAATCACTTGCCCACCCGGCGTTCCGCCGCCTGCAAATAGAATCGACATCGCGTTGGCCCAGTGATCACGACCCGGCTTAGACTGACCGGCTAGGGTGCTTATTTTGGGTGTTCGACCAAATTCACCCAGCGCAATGACCATCGTGGTCTCCAACATTCCGCGCTGGTCCAAGTCCTGAATCAGGGTTGCAACCGTTTGATCCCACGATGGTAGCCGCGTCTTCAAAGCACCAAACAAATCCGAGTGATGGTCCCAACCCCCGTCATACAACGTCACGAAAGGAACGCCAGCTTCCACCAGTCGGCGTGCAAGCAATGCTCGTTGGCCAAAGCTATTTCGACCGTACGCTTCACGCACCTCCGCCGGCTCGCTATGAATATCGAATGCCTTTTGGGCTTCCGGCGTCATGACTAAGTCGTAGCCTTGTTTGTAGTTTTCGTCGTATGCGATCACGGGGTCGCTAACTTGTGGATCGCCATATCGCGGCATTCGGTCCACGAGTTTTCTAAAGTCCTGTCGCGCACCAAATCGTTCTGCCAACAAGTCCTTCGGTAGTTCAACATCGCGAACGCGAAATTGTGCATTGTTGGGATCATTCGCAACAACGAAGGGCGCATACTTGGCACCGAGGAAATTGGGGCCACCTGAACGCGACATGCTGGGCATCGTAAAGTAGCCGGGCATACCGTGTGGCGCTGGCCGCTCCATCGCTGCAACCGAGCCGAGACTCGGATGAAAGCTCACAAACGCGCCACAACCCACCGGTATGCGCGGCGGAGCACCAGTCATCATGTAGTGGTTTCCAGCTCCATGATTCGCTTGGTTATGGCATACGGATCGGATGATCGCATACTTGTCAGCGATCTTTGCGAGTTTCGGCAAGTGTTCGCAAATGCGTATTCCGGACACGTTGGTTTCAATCGGCCGAAACTCACCTCGAATCTCGACAGGCGCTTCCGGTTTCGGATCAAACGTTTCAAAATGCGTTGGCCCACCGTCCATCCAAATCAGGATGCAGTTGCTTTTGGGTTTG
>JANMNR010000360.1:0-6437 GCA_031368325.1 Pirellula sp. | reverse complement strand
GAGCGGTACATGAAAGTCAAATTCCAGATTCGCCTCGTCTTCGCTGACAAATCAAACTGGATCCGTCAGAGTGTTGATGATACTCCGAAGCGGTTTCTGTGGCGAAAAGAGAACGGTGGCGTTCAATTCTTTTAGCATGCGCAAGTAGCGACAAAACTGAATGGTGTCTCCTAGTGCATTGTTCCAACTTAGATTTCGGGTACGACGGACTTCTAGTCCGTCGGCTCAAGCTGCGATCGACGGACTGGAAGTCCGTCGTACAGATTTCGTCAACCCGAATTCTTAAATGGAACAAAGCACTAGCCCCTGTTCGCTCCATACTAGGATCGACTTGTTTTCAATGGATTGCGCTCCCGTCCAAAGCGGTTTTCCGAAACGATCATGCGGACTCTGCGCTCCCACCTTCTTCCAACGCCATTCGTAAAGCTCAAGCCCATTGTCGAAATCCCCGTTGAGCAAAAGAGCTAAGCCTTTATTCCAATTCGCTTCTGAATAGTCGGGCCGCATTCTGATCGCGCTATCATAACTCTTGACAGCCTTCTCAATCTGTTTAAGCTCCTTTAGCGCATTGCCTCGATTGTAGTAGGCTTCTGGGTAGTCAGGTTTCACAGCGATCGCTCGATCGTAGCATGCGACAGCTGCTTCCAGTTGATTCAACCCCCTCAATGCAATGCCTTGGTTGTCATGGGCTTCCGCCAAAGTAGGCATTATTGCAATCGCCCGGTCACAACTAGCAACGGCCTCATTTTGTTGATTGAGCTCAAGAAGAGCAAGTCCACGATTGGACCATGCGAGTGCGTACGTCGGTCGGATTGCCAGTGCTTGGCCGTAGCTGGCAACCGCGGCTTGCAGCCATCCCTGTTTCTGCAAAGCAATGCCCCGGTTGCAATAAGCCTCCGCGTAATTAGGTCTTATGGATATCGCCCGGTCGTAATCTGAAACGGCAGTTTCCCAGCGACCCAATGACTGATTCGAGATGCCCCGGTTGTAGTAGGCTTCGGCGTAATCAGGTTTGATCGCGATTGCGCGGTCATAGCATTGAATGGCAGCTTCGTTTCGCAGGAGGTTTTGTAGGGCGAGACCAAGGTTAGAATGGTACGCTGCATAGGTCGTGTCCAACTCAATCGCTCGTGCAATCAAGTCCACCGAGAGTCGATAGTCCTTTGTTTGAGCCGCGATGATGCCTTGCAGATGCAGAGCATCAGCATGATTGGGTGCGGCCTTGATCACACTCTCGAGAATTGCACGCGACTCCGAGAGCATACCACGTTGGTGCTTGAGACACGCATCCAAGCACAGGGCCTCTGGATCAACGTGCGCATTCGGTTCAAGCATGAAGCCACCTGCCTAGTTCCGACTCGATTAAGTCGTCTTGGCCAGGGAGCGAAGGACTTTTGGCAGTGGGAAATAAACTTGCTCTTCCCGAACGACTTGTTCCTCGAGCGTGGCATCGAATCGCTCCTGAAGCCAGCCGATGGTGTTCTGTACGACCAGTTCCGGTGCGCTTGCTCCTGCCGTTATCAAGACGGTCTCGACGCCCTTGAAATCATCTTCGTTGAGATCTTGTGGGCCATCCACGAGATAAGCAGGGCGTTCGAACTCTTGCGCCAGTTCTCGCAAGCGTTGTGAATTGCTGCTATTTTGGCTGCCGAGCACGATGACCGCATCCGCTTTTTGGCAAAGAAGCTTTACAGCTTCCTGCCGATTTTGAGTTGCGTAGCAGATATCTTCTTTAGGTGGACCAATGATCCATGGAAACCGTTCCTTGAGCCGCTGAATGATTCGGTTGGCATCGTCCACGCTCAACGTGGTTTGGGTTAAATACGCAAGCTTGGTTTCTGGAGTGAATTCCAGCGCATCGACGGAGGCCGTGTCCTCGACCAAAACAATGGCTTCTGGGGCTTCGCCCATCGTCCCGATGACTTCATCGTGTCCATCATGTCCAATTAGGATGATGGAATAGTGATCTTTCGCAAACTTGATCGCTTCCAAATGGACCTTGGTTACCAACGGGCAAGTAGCATCGATCGCGTTGAGTCGACGCTCTTTTGCAATGCGGCGGATTTCGGGCGAGACGCCGTGGGCAGAGAAAAGCACGGTGGAATCAAAGGGGATTTCCTCTAGGAAATTGACAAAGATCGCCCCCTTGCCTTGAAAGGTCTGTACGACGTGTTGGTTGTGGACGATCTCGTGGTAAACATAGATCGGTGCGCCAAAGTGTTGGAGCGCCAAATCAAGGCTTTGAACGGCCATGTTGACGCCGGCACAAAAACCGCGCGGGGCAGCAAGAATTATTTTCATAGGACGTTAAGGTCAGTGAAGGCTCGATGAATTTCACGTTATCATAGCGGCATGTCAGCCTCAAGCGAAGCCGTTCCCACTCTACATCGCCCGCCAAGACCCGGCAAAAACATTGTTGTCGAGGATTTGAAGTCGTTTGGCCCCGGCACAGCAGCAAAAACGATGGAGGTTCGAGCCGCGAAAAAGTATTGCAAATCGCTGGCACAACGGCACTACGAAAACTTTTCGGTCGCGAGCCTGCTCGTTCCCGCGGCGATTCGACAAGATTTTTACAACATTTACGCGTATTGCCGCTGGTCGGATGATTTAGCAGATGAAATCGGAAACTCGACGGATTCACTTTTTCTTTTGGATTGGTGGCGGACGGAGTTAAAGTCTTGCTTCATCGGGAAAGTGAGCCACCCGGTTTTCGTGGCTTTGAATGAAACCATTTCCAGGCATGCTTTGTCGATGGACAACTTCGAAAACCTACTCAATGCGTTCGTACAGGATCAGACCGTTACTCGGTATTCGTCGCAATTGCAGGTCATCGAGTATTGTCGCGGAAGTGCAAATCCAGTTGGTCGAATTCTCTTGCAGTTGGCAGGTGTGAATGGCGATAAAGAGTTGACGCTCAGCGATAGCATTTGCACAGGCTTGCAAATTGCCAATTTCTGCCAAGATATTCGTCAAGACGCGCTCGATGGGCGCATTTACTTGCCTAAAGCCCTATGGCATAGATTTCAACTGACCGAAGCCGAGATTCTCGCCGGTAAATCAACCGCCAACCTTTGCTATGCGTTAAAAGTCTGGGTCGATATGGCTCGAACTTGTTTGGTCAGCGGACTACCATTGGTCAAAATGACTCCGCGATGGTTAGCTCGCGATATCCAGCTTTTTACTCGAGGTGGTTTGGCAATCCTCAATAATATCGCCAGCTCCAATTACAATGTGTGGAGCGAAACCATCCAAGTCACCAAAAAACAGAAACTAACGTTGCTCATCAAAGCGATCCTTTTCCCTCGTTCTATCCAAGTCTCGCAACTCGCAAGCTCCCAAGGATCCAAATCGGAATGATGTTGTCTCCATTGGATTCCTATGCTCGATGCGAAGAAATCGCAAAGCGCAGTGGCTCCAGTTTCTATCGGTCGTTTTCGCTTTTAGGACATGACCGTCGCAATGCGATGACGGCTCTCTACGCCTTTGCGAGACTCGCGGATGACGCAACGGATGGCGACGCAAAAATAAGCGAGCAGCCCTCTGTCTGGGAGGCGACGGAGTGGCACGAGTGGATTGACTCACTCCATGATAACGCGTTGTTTCAGTCCCAGTCGACTCGGACGCTTGCCCCAATTCGCATTGCGATTGCCGACGCAGTTACCAGATTTTCTATACCGCTTGTGACTTTGCACGAAATCGTACGAGGGGTCGATAGCGACGTAAGCAAAACATCCTTCACATCCTCAGGCGACGGCATAGTCCCTATTCGGATGAAGAATTGGGAGGAAACCTCGGTCTACTGCCATCGTGTCGCATCGAGCGTGGGTATTGCATGTCTCTCCATTTGGGCAAAAAACATCGGCCAACCACCAACGCAAGCAAGCACCCAAGCCGCCTTGGATTGTGGGGTTGCATTTCAAATGACGAACATTTTGAGAGATCTCGGAGAGGATAGCCAGCGGAATCGAATCTACTTGCCCGAAGATGAGCTGGAAAGATTTGGAATCGATACAACGAAGTGGCTGGGATTGCATAACACGCCCACGGTCTTTGCGATCAACGAACTGGGGGACTGGCGCGGCCTGCTCCGTTTGCAGATCGAAAGAACGAACGCCATGTACGAAAGCGGTTGGCAAGTTGCGAACAGCATTTCCCTCGATGGCCAACGCATGTTTTCGTTAATGTGGCATTCATATCGCCAATTGCTTCGAACGATCGAGAAAGCTCCAGAGTTGATTTGGCAAAACCGTGTCGCGTTGACAAAAGTACAGAAAGTTAGCCTGATTGGCCAACACTTGTTTACCGCATCATTCAAACGTTTGCTCACAAGAAAAGCGAGGGCTCCCGAGTGTGGCGACAACGTGAAGCGTCGCGAATGGCCATCTAGCGGCCTGCGAGTTGCCGTCGTCGGTGCGGGATTGTCTGGAATCAATGCTGCGATGCATCTCGCTCGACATGGTTGCAAAGTTACCTTGTTCGAATCGAAAAACAGAATCGGTGGCCGAGTTGGTTCGTTTTTGGATTCGGAATCTGGGCTGCCGATCGACTACTGTCAACATGTTGGAATGAACTGCTGTACTACTCTGAAGCGGTGGATCAAAGATACGGACCAAGGTCCTTTTTGGACAGAACAAGATTCGCTTCATTTTGTATCCCCCGGCGGCAAGAGAATCCGTGTGGTCGCTTGGCCGCTTCCCGCCCCCCTTCATTTGTCGGGGCTCCTGTTTCGATGGCCGCAGCTTGGTCTAGCGGATCGCGTTCGAGTAGGAATTGCATTGCTGAGACTGCAGAGACTCAAACGAGATTCATCGATGGGCTCTCAGTTGGCCATCGATTGGTTGCGTGCGAATGGGCAGAACGATCGCTGCATCCAAAATTTCTGGGCTACGATTCTAGTCAGTGCGCTCGGTGAACAAGTGGACCGGGTAACGCTTGAGGCAACCCACAAAGTACTCATCGACGGATTTGCAAAGGATCGCAGCGGCTTTCACTTGCTCGTGCCGAACCGGCCGCTTTCCGATTTGCTGGACGACAATGTTGCTCGCACCCTATTGGAAATGGGCGTTGAGATCAAGAAACGAACGATCGTCAAGGGAATGCAAAAGAACGCGTCGGGTGACTATCAGTTGGATGTCCCGGTTGAGACTGGGAGTAGCGTGTCCACTTTTCAGGCGGTGCTCGTGGCTGTGCCGTGGAACAAGGTGACTGAGATTCTACCTGCCTCGACCCTACATGCCGATGCTCAGTCAAGTTTGCAGATGGCGAGTCGACTACAATCCTCGCCGATCACGGGCATTCACACCTGGTGGGACCGCCCTTGGTTGCGCGAGCCGCATGCCATATTAATCAATCGCTTTTGCCAGTGGGTTTTTCCAGCTCCTCAATCGCACGGGCTGATCTCCAACCTGAGAACAGCTAACCAAACCAAAGAGCATTACTATCAAATCGTCATTAGTGCTTCGAGCAATCTTCC
Organism: Pirellula sp.; assembly: GCA_031368325.1. Lineage (GTDB taxonomy): Bacteria > Planctomycetota > Planctomycetia > Pirellulales > Pirellulaceae > JBKCUI01. The sequence continues at coordinate 964 of JANMNR010000360.1, read as the reverse complement.
GACGGGTGACTCCGAGTCGATCCTCAAGCAAGTCAAGCAGGACCTTGCGGAGATTTTTCCTGAATCAGCCGTCGCAACTCTTCTTCGCGGCCGAGTGGTTACCGACCCCAACGCTGTTTTTTCGGTATCCGTCGGTCACGAATCCAGTCGACTGGCCAACAACGTTCTAGCGAACGAAGGAATCTGGCTGGCTGGAGATTGGACAGACACGCAGTGGCCTGCAACGATGGAGGGGGCTCTTCGTTCTGGCGCGGAGGCTGCGCAACAAATCCTTTGGGCTTTCAGCCGAAGCGCCATCATCGTGGAGCGTGAGAGTTGAGAAATCAAGCGTCCAATCCGACAAAAGCGGCTTTGCAGTGCGTGGTTTGTAGTAGCGTGATGGACAACTGGATAGACGAGGACATTTGGCGTTGTCGCGACTGCTCACATTGGTCGTCATCATTTCCGGCGACTGCCGCGAATTCCCAAATCGATGCACTCGACGAGAAACATCGCCGCGCCGCTTTGCATGGTATTCGACAGAGTAACGCTGTGACCATCCTCAAAGAGATTACATCGCATTTAAAGATTGAGAATCCAATCCTATGTGACGTCGGAACTGCTTACGGTTGGTTCTTATCCCTAGCACAAAAGGCTGGATTTGAATCAATCGGTATTGAGCCAGATCGAAATGTTGCAGAGATGGCAATTCAACAGGGACTTCCTGTCCGAATTGGGGAGTTCCCACAATGTTTATCGAATTCTGAACAGTTTGATGTTTTGACTTTTAATGACGTTTTTGAACACTTGCCCGAACCATCGAAGATCTTGGACGCATGCCGATTTCACATGCGTCCGGGTGGTCTGCTGGTAATTGACTTGCCTTCGAGTCAAGGGGGCCTGTTCTGGATAGCGCGCCAGCTAAGGCGTATCGGTATGCGAGGAACCTGGGATCGATTGTGGCAACGATCGTTTCCATGTCCGC
>JANMNR010000350.1:0-2115 GCA_031368325.1 Pirellula sp. | reverse complement strand
GTTAATACATTCAGTTTCATCAAATCGATCAACGTCGTACCGCCTGCGATTGCCATGGAGTCAGCGTGATCGATTTTCGCGCAGGCTACCGCAAGCGTCTCGGGTTCATCGTAACGGAATGGAATCATGTCAGCGTTTCCTTACTCTCAGGGGCATTACGAATCGCAGGGTCGCTAACAGGTTCCGCTCCAGCAGTTTGACGAACAGCCGCGAGAATATTGGGATAGGCACTACAACGGCACAGGTTTCCACTCATCCATTCGCGTGCTTCTTCGGGTGATTTTGCAGCATGTCCTTCCTCGATACACGCGATGCCCGACATAATTTGACCGGGAGTACAGTATCCACATTGATAGGCATCACAGCGCAGAAACGCATTCTGAAGTGGATGAAGAGACTCACCGTTGGAAATGCCTTCGATTGTCTCTACTTGAACTCCATCGATTGTGGCAGCAAGGGTCAAACATGACAGCACGCGTTTCCCGTTGATAAGAACCGTACACGCACCGCAGGCGCCGTGATCGCAACCCTTTTTAGTGCCCGTCATATGCTCGTTTTCGCGAAGCAAATCAACAAGGGTTGTGCGAGCGTCGATCTCAAACGACTTTCTTTTTCCGTTTAATGTTAAGGTTGTGTGAACCTTAAACCGCGCGGATGGCGTGTCGACTGGGGTGGACTGCTTTTGTTCCCCGCCCTGGGCCACAACGACATTAGACGTTGCAGCGGCCAAGCCGACTCCTTTCAGAAAATTGCGACGTTTGAGTTCGTCTGAATTACCCATTGATCTACTCCAGTTGTGGACACTCGGCTGCAGTGTGTGTGCTCTTGGCTTCCTGAACGCCGGGTCTCTTTAAGCAATTGTCGTACCACAAAAACAAGTTGATGACGGGTGCGATCCGATGAATGCGATATTCTCTGAGTGAATTACGTGCAATTCGCAGGCATAACTTCACTACCGGCGGATTTTGATTGCAGTAACTTTTTATATACAGAGTGCCAGATACCGTCTAATTGGATACAACGAGTGTGATGGTCGCCTGGGAATATTCTCGCTGCTATCGAATTCTTATAGATTCGATCGTTCACTTATCATTTGATTGCAAGCTGACTAAACGATTCCGCTACCGGTTGGGAATTGTTTTTCACGCTTGGTAGCGTGACCATGTATCCATCATAGCGCCTCAGGTACAGGGCTAGGTGCGATGTTGGTTTTTGCAGTCAGCCCCTCAAGCTGGCATACAACGGTTCGACGACAGATGCATAAGTGCCTCTGTACAGTCTATCGTTGAATAGACTTATCCGTCTCTCATCCTGAGTAATTGAAATGGTCGCTAAGTTTTCCTCAATTTTTTGTGGCTGTGGGTTGGGAAAGCTTATTGATGGTTTCCTTATCTTTTTCTGATAGTTTCTCCAACGGGACACGAATCGTTTGTTGGTTCGTTTTTTGTAGAACAACCGTATCGCCGTCTAATTCTACGAACCTAGCAATGATCTTAAACTTTCCACTCAGGTCAGACCACTCGCGAGGATTTGCAGTTGGCGAATTAGCAGTGCGCTGGAGTTTCTTAAAGTACGGATCGCTAATGATCAAATCCTCACGCAGTTGATCGGCGTCGAAGCCTTCACCGAAAGTGTCCCATCGGATTCGTACGGCACCGTCATCGTACAACTGGAGAACGGTTACTGGATACCACTTGCTTCCCCAATTGCATCCGAGTTGTACGCCTGGTTGAAGAGGACACTCGGAAGTGACAATTTGCATACCTCGGGGTATTGGAAGACCCATTGGATAGCGTTTTACCTTTCTGACGGGAGCTGCGAGTTCTTGCATTTCAGAACTCTTATCTTTCGAGTTGGCTGGCCTTTCTGGACTGCCCGTATCTTGAGGTGACTTGGTTTTTTTAGCACCGTTTGCTGGAATGCCGACTGAGTATTTGGGACTTGGTTTCTGCCAGCTTTCAGGGATGCTTAAAGGTTTGGCAAGGTTCGATGCAAAATCAAATTTACCATTGGGAGTTTGAAGTAGCGCGAGATCCGATTTTGTCGAGAGCATTTTTTGCTTGGCTACAACCTCTTTTTTCTCGATCGGTTTATTGAAAACATCGAGTCCCATAA